>JANXTN010000276.1 GCA_025352435.1 Ferruginibacter sp.
TAATGGCCATGCAACAATTGCAGGACAATAAATAATTTATATACTTTTTGAGTGCCTCGTTTTTAAACGGGGCATTTTTAATTTTTGGAGATTAACAATTCATTTTGCTCTTTTCTATTTTAATTTCATTTAATTGCGAAAGAATAATATTCAAAAAATTATTACCAAGTAACTCTTTCTATATGTTTGATATTTTTCTTCAGGTAGACAGTACTGCGATTGTGGCAGCTGCGAATGCAAAATCAGAATCGGTTTTTGGAATGTTGAGTAAGGGCGGTCCGATAATGATTCCATTGGGAATTTTATTTGCATTAGCTGTGTATGTATTTATAGAAAGATTATTGGTTATAAAAAAAGCCAATGTTACTGATGAAAATTTTATGAGCATTATCAGAGATCAGATAACCGGAGGTAATATTTCTGCAGCAAGAAGCCTTGCAAAAAATAAAGACAATCCTGTCAGTAGAATGATTGATAAAGGGATTCAACGAATAGGCAAACCAATTGATGCTATCGAAAAAAGTATGGAGAATGTGGGCAAACTTGAGCTATACAAAATTGAAAAAAATATTACCATTCTTTCCGTAATAGCCCGTATTGCGCCATTGTTTGGCTTTGTTGGAACTATTGTAGGACTAGTTATTTTACTGAAGGAATTTGCAACAATCAGTAATCCCTCTATCAGCCAAATTGCAGATGCCATGTACATTAAATTAATAACTTCTGCGAGCGGATTAATCATTGGTATGCTTGCATATTTAGGTTACAGTTATTTAGATACGCAGGTAAACAGAATGGCCAATAAAATGGAAAATGCTAGTAGCGAGTTTATAGATATTCTGCAAGAGCCAACGAGGTAGTTTTTAGCCACAAGATATTAGCCACATTATTGAAGACTTAAGACAAAAGATTAAAGATAAAAGACACAAGATTAGAGACACAAGACATAAGAAAACTTCATATTTAATACAACATTTATTATTCATCATTTTTAATTCATCATTCGGAATTCAATATTCGTAATTCGTAATTAACTCATGGGTTTAAGAAAAAATAAATTAAGAAATGAACATTCAGAAGTGGACACGGGTCCGTTGAATGATATTCTGTTTATTTTATTGATGTTTTTTTTAATGATCTCAACATTGGCTAATCCTAATGTAATTAAAATGAGTGTGCCCAAAGCCAAGAGCGATACAAAGCAAAAGCAGAGTGTTGTAGTGAGTGTAGATAAGGATAAAAATATGTTTGTAGGGTCTAAAAAAATCAATATCGATTCATTGGAATCCGTTTTAAGAAAATACATTAAAGAAGGTGATAGTATTAAACCTGCTGTTGTTATAAATGCAGATTCCGTTTCGCAATGGGGGGAAATTGTGAAGGTGATGAAAGTAGCCCGAAAGCTTGGCGCAACAACGTCTGCGACTGTTACGGGCAGTGATAAATAATTAACATTCTCTCTTTTCCCTGCATATCTTTTTTAATTTCCACATCATATTTCTCAGCTAAAAATATAGCAGCTGTCTCCGAGCTAAAATCTTCGTGTACTTCAAGTAAAATTTTTCCATTTTTTTCTAAATGGCTAGCAGCAAAAATTAGAATTTTCCGATAAAAAATCAATGGGTCATCGTCTGATACAAACAAGGCAAGGTGCGGTTCATGGTCCACAACATTTTTATTTAATATAGCTTTTTCTTTTTCAGGAATGTAAGGAGGATTACTGATAATCAAATCAAAAATTGGTAAATCTGCAAAATTGGTTTCATCTAGAAAATCTAATTTTAAGAAATTAATTTCTACGTTATTTGAAAATGCATTTCTTTTTGCAATTTCTAATGCTTGTTTACTTACATCTACTGACATCACATCTGCACCGACAATATTCTTTTTTATGCAGATGGGAATACAACCACTGCCTGTCCCAATATCTAATACTTTTTTTCCCTCACTATTTTTTAAAAAATTGATTGCCTCTAAAACAAGTTCTTCGGTTTCTGACCTTGGAATAAGGACATGTTCATTTACCGCAAAACTTAAATTATAGAACCAACATCGTCCGGTAATATATTGAACCGGCACATGTTTTTTTAATTGCAATAATGCATTATTAAGTTTGATATTATCATTTTCATCAATTTTCTTGTCGTAATTCAATATTATCGTTGAGCCTCTCAATAGTAAGAAATGTTCAAAAATTAAATTGGTGATTGCGCTTGCCTCTCCGTCACTATGTAGCCATTTCAGTTCACTTAAATATTCGTTGTATACTTGTTTAATAGTCATCTAAGCAAACATACTTTATTTTTTGATGCTTATTTTTGAACTGTTATGGTACATGAAGTATATATGCAAAGATGTATTGAATTGGGAAAAATAGGTGCCGGTAATGTTGCTCCTAATCCCATGGTTGGTGCATTGTTGGTACACAATAATAAAATTATTGGCGAAGGCTATCATAAAAAATTTGGTGAAGCACATGCAGAAGTAAATTGTTTGCAAAGTGTCCAACAATCCGACCGTAAATATATTTCAGAAAGTACCCTGTATGTATCTCTTGAGCCATGTGTACATTTTGGTAAAACGCCACCCTGTGCTGATTTGATTGTGGAACAAAAAATTCCTCACGTTGTAATTGGGTGTAGTGACAGTTTTGGAAAAGTAAACGGTGAAGGTGTTAAAAAATTATTGGCAGCAGGAATTATCGTTGATGTTGGTATTTTAGAAAATGACTGCAGAATTTTAAATAAAAGATTTTTTACTTTTCATAATAAAAAGCGCCCTTATATCATTCTTAAATGGGCAGAGAGTAAGGATGGTTTTATAGCGGGAGTAAATTCAGTAACAACTAAAATCAGCAACGGTTATACCGACAAACTAGTTCATAAATGGAGAGCTGAGGAAAGTACAATTTTAGTTGGGTTCAATACAATTGCAATTGACAATCCAAATTTAACAACGAGGAAATGGCAAGGAAAAAATCCGGTTAGGGTAATTTTTGATGAGCACCTTAAACTTGATGACAGAATGAATGTTTTTAATGACAAAGCTGATACAATAATAATAAACAGGGAAAAAAACCTTACTTCTTTAAACAAAAAATACTTTAAAATAAATCCTGAAAAAAATTTTGTTGAGGCTGTAATTGAATGTTTGTACAACAGTCAACTAAACTCAGTAATTATTGAAGGAGGCACTAAAACGTTGCAATCTTTTATAGATGCAGGTGTATGGGATGAAGCTCGAGTTATAACAAATACCGCATTATTTTTGAAAAGCGGTTTGAATGGTCCGGTTCTCTTAAATCAAAAGTTGCATTCCTTCATCAATATCTTTCATGATAGAATAGATTTTTATCAAAATAATTTGAATGACGCATTATAATACGATTGAGCAGGCGGGATTTGCTGAGTATAAAGAAAAAGGAAGTAGGTTTCTTGCCTATTCTTTTCCGTTCGACGATGCTCAAAAATTGAAACCCGTTGTTCAAAAACTCAAAAAAGAACATCCGAAAGCTGATCACTTTTGCTTTGCATATAAAATAGGAATAGATGGAAATAAGTTCAGATCTGGTGATGACGGAGAGCCCTCAGGAAGCGCAGGAAAGCCAATTTTGGGTCTGTTAGAAAGTAAGGGTTTAACGGATGTGCTTGTTGTTGTAGTAAGATATTTTGGAGGAACATTATTAGGTGTACCGGGGTTGATAAATGCATATAAGTCTACTGCATCCATGAGTTTGCAGGTGGTACCGATTGTAAGAAAGCGTGTGATGGTAACTCTAAATATTCAATTTGAC
>JANXTN010000280.1 GCA_025352435.1 Ferruginibacter sp.
GGCTATTTTATGGGATGCATAAACAGGGTTGGTACCGAAGCGCCGTGGAATCTCGGAAAGTTTTATGGCACATCTTATTTTGTAGATCCGCTCGGACGAATATTTGCTGAAGCCTCAGAAAACAATGATGAATTATTGATATCAGAATTTGATTTGGATTTGATAGAAGAAGTAAGGAGTAAGTGGCAATTTTTTCGGGACAGACGACCAGAAACTTATGGTAAGTTGACGGAGCTATAAATTTCACGCAAAGCTGAAAAGGAGCAAAGCTAAAAAAGTTCTTTTATGGCTTATTTTCTTTTGCGCCTTGGCGTGAAAAATAAAAATTTTTAAAATGATTCAATCTAATAGATTATCAGAACAACAATACGCACAAAACTTTTCTGAGATACATCCACCTTTTGAAACGGCTGATGCAGCTTTAGTAGAAGCCAATAGATGTCTTTTCTGTTACGACGCACCTTGTATGAAAAGTTGTCCAACCGGCATTGACGTACCAAAATTTATCAGGCAGATAACAACGGAAAATTTAAAAGGAAGTGCGCATACTATTTTGGTATCAAATATTATGGGTACAGGTTGCAGTAAAGTTTGTCCGGTAGAAAAATTATGCGAGGGAGCCTGCGTGTATAATTTTATGGAAGAGGAACCAATCGCCATTGCAAAATTGCAGCGCTACAGCACGGAGAAAGCATTGGCAAATAACTGGAAATTATTTACAAGAAAAAATGCAATAGGTAAAAAAGTAGCCATTGTGGGTGCTGGTCCCGCAGGGCTTAGTTGCGCTCACATGCTGAGTCGTGAAGGAATTGATGTGACCATCTATGAAAGAGAAAAAGAAGGTGGTGGCTTGATGACTTATGGTATTGCAGCTTATAAAGTAACCCCACAATTTTCCAAAGAAGAAGTAGATTATATTTTATCTATTGGTGGTATTGAAATAAAATATGAACAGGAACTCGGAAGAAACATTGAACTGGCAGAACTGCAAAATAATTACGATGCAGTTTATTTAGCGTTTGGTGTAGGGCTTGCCCGCCAACTACAAATCCCGGGAGAAGATTTACATGGTGTGGTTGACGCCATCAATTTTATTTATGAAATAAGAAGCAACGGTTACAGCAATGTTGCTGTAGGAAGTAAAGTTGCTGTTATAGGAATGGGAATGACGGCAATCGATGCCGCTACACAGGCAAAAAGACTCGGTGCAAAAGAAGTTACCATTTTATATAGGCGCACCCAGGGAGAAATGCCTTGTACAGAAGTAGAATTGAATATTGCCAAATTGGACGGCTGTAAAATAATATGGCTCGCAGCGCCTATTGAAGTAATAGGTTTTGAAGGAAAAGTGATTGGTTTAAAATCGGCTGTGATGCAATTGGGTGATCCCGATGCAAGCGGCAGGCGTTCACCGATACCAACAGGTGAACAATTTGTAATAGAAGTAGACATGGTAATAAAAGCCGCCGGGCAAATGCCTTTTGAATGGCTAGTAAATAAAAATAGTTTGGCAAATACGAATGGAAAAGTGGCGGTAAATAATAATAGCATAACAAGTTTACAAGGCATTTTTGCAGGCGGTGATTGTGTGAATGGTGGTAAAGAAGTGGTGGACGCAGTGCAGGCGGGTAAGGATGGGGCTACAAAAATTTTAGAATATATTGCCACGAATAACACCAATAAACATGAATAAAGAATTATGTCTGATATTATTTATAAGGAAGAATCCTATGCAATTATAGGATTATGTATGGAAGTAAATAATAAATTTGGTCATGGCTTTTCTGAAGTCGTTTATAAGGATGCCCTCGAAATTGAGTTCACAGCAAATGAAATTTTGTTTGAAGGGGAAAAAGAATATCCAATTGAATACAAAGGACAGATTTTGAAGCATAAATTTTTTGCCGACCTTGTGGTATTTGAAAGTATTATTTTAGAAGTTAAATGTGTAAAATCTTTATTAGACGAACACGTATCTCAGGTTATAAATTATTTACGTGCTTCTGATAAGAAACTAGGATTACTTGTAAACTTTTCAAGAGAAAAATTAGAGTATAAAAGATTGGTTTATTAAAAGATTTTTATTCGTGTTCATCCGTGCCATTCGTGGCTTAAAATAATATACATGGCTTCCCTTCATTCAAATTTCCTCGGCATTAAATCTCCCAACCCTTTTTGGCTTGCGAGTGCGCCCCCTACAGATAAAAAAATAAATGTACTTCGGGCATTTGAAGCGGGATGGGGAGGAGTGGTGTGGAAGACACTTGGCGCTCAAGTAAAAAATGTTTCATCCCGTTATTCCGCTGTAGACTATGGCGGTAAAAGGGTGATGGGTTTTAATAACATTGAATTGATCAGCGACCGTCCTTTGTCTATTAATCTTGCTGAAATTGCAGAGTGTGTAAGATTGTTTCCTGACCGGGCGATGGTGGTTTCTTTAATGGCTGACAACGACATAAACAGTTGGCATGAACTCATAAAAAAAGTAGAAGATACCGGCGCACATGGTTTTGAATTAAATTTCGGTTGTCCGCATGGCATGACCGAAAGGGGAATGGGCGCAGCGGTGGGACAAGACCCTACCATTGCAAAAATGGTTGTAGAGTGGGTGATGGAAAAGGCAACGATACCTGTTATAACAAAACTAACTCCCAATGTACATTCTGTGGTGCCGACGGGCAAAGCGGTAGTAGAAGCGGGGACAAATGCACTCTCTTTAATTAATACCATACAATCCGTTACCGGCGTTGATTTGGACAGCTTGGTACCTAATCCATACGTTGCTGGAAAAAGTGTTTTTGGCGGCTATTGCGGTCCTGCTGTAAAGCCAATTGCTTTGAAATTTCTTACAACAATTGCAAAGGATCCGGTGACAAATAAAGTTCCGGTGTCTGGGATTGGCGGCATTAGTACATGGAAAGATGCCGTGGAATTTATGCTGCTCGGCGCATCAAACGTGCAGGTTTGTACAGCCGCTATGAAACATGGTTTTAGAATAATTGAAGATATGTGCGAGGGCATGAATAACTGGATGGATGAAAAAGGCTTTGCAACCCTTGACGATTTCATTGGAAAGTCTGTAGATAAAATAACGCATTGGGAAGATCTGGATATAAATTACCACCACATTGCAAAAATAAACCAGGATAAATGTATTCATTGCGGGCTTTGTTATATTGCGTGTGAAGACACATCACATCAATCCATCAATTTAGATTATGGCAAACCATATAATAAATACACGATTAAAGAAGATGAATGTGTAGGTTGTAATTTATGTCAGTTGGTTTGTCCGGTAAATGATTGTATCACTATGGAAGAACATAGAGTAGCACCTGAATACCTTAACTGGATTGAATTTCAG
>JANXTN010000309.1 GCA_025352435.1 Ferruginibacter sp.
GTCATAATTTCTTACAAAACCTTGCCTGAATGCCAGCCCTTGCCAGTCATTATTAATAATAGGATCTACCACGCCATTCTTTACGGTTCCACCGGTGGCAGTTAAAAAGTTCAACGTATTTGCTGCGTTGGGGCCATAGCGATTTACGTTAGCTTCGTAACCAAGTTGTACAGCCTGTGTAGCATCTAAAATTTCAAGTCTTTTAATTACTTTGCTAAAACCAAGATAAGTCCCAAAATTGATTTTAGATTTTCCTTGCTTACCTTTTTTTGTCGTGATAATTACCACGCCGTTGGCTGCCTGCGCTCCATATATAGAAGCTGTAGCAGGATCTTTCAGCACATCAATGCTTTCTATATCATCTGCATTTATACCGTTTAACAGACTTGATGATGTGGTAGCTTCAAATCCGTTACCAACTCCTAAACCATTGGTGTTTCCTGACACAAGTTGAATTCCGTCTATGATGTATAAAGGGCTTACCGTACCGCCGGCGCCTGCGGCTATGGAAGCTGCACCTCTTACTTTTACATTAATAGCACCACCCGGCACCCCATTAAAAGAATTTATTTGAACACCAGACATTTGTCCTTGAAGAGCATTTGTAAAAGCTCCCACAGGTTTATTTGCAATGTCTGATCCCTTCACAGTGCTCATGGGAGCGGATAAATCTCTCTTCCTTTTGGTTTCATAACCCACCACAACAATTTCATCCAGTTTTGTGTCGGTAGCTTTAAGAATAATATCAAGGCTGGTTTGAGTACCAATATTCACACGTTGAGCTTCAAAACCAACGCTACTGAACAAAATGGATCTAGTGTTCTTGGAGACAGCCACAGTGAACATACCGCCGTTATTCGTTTTCGTACCGTTTCTACCGTCAGATGATAGGACAGATACACCGTCTACAGGCAACCCTTTTTCATCTACTATTTTTCCGGTGATCGTACGGTCTTGCGCAGATACATTCATCATCATGGCAAGAAAAACCGTCATGATTAGTATAATTTTTCTCATTGGTTAAATTTGGTTAATTGGGACAAATATAATTAGAAAGCATTCAAATGTTAAAATTTATACAACTTTTTTTCTTGTTACGCTGCGCATATTATACAATGATTCGTAGAGCAAAGAAGCTTAATTTGTTTTCTTCTTGTTGTTTTTTGTGATTTAAGTAACAATTAAGGTTCTATATATTATAAAATGAAATAATTTACACGTATAATAAAAATAAATATGTGAAATTGGCTTTAGAAGTTTCTCACATCTTCATGAATTATTTGGTAAAATGCTTGCGATAGTGCCAATAAAGTCGGCATAAGTATTCTTATTTTTTACCAAAAAGTAGAAGTAACACAGGCAACAATACCAAATTAGTAATAGTAGCAACGAATAAAGTAACAGAGGTTAACCAGCCGAGAGCAAATGTGCCACCGAAGCTGCTGGCGCAGAAAATGATGAAGCCTGCAGTGAGAACGAGTGATGTATAAATTATGCTAAGCCCTGTTTGGTGAATAGTGCTTTTAACTGCTGCTGGAATATCGTTGTCGTGCTCGGGCAAGACCTGTTTATAATTCACCAAAAATCGAATGGTAATATCTATGGCAATGCCGAGGGCTACACTAAATATTAAAACAGTTGAGGGTTTTAAAGCTACACCCACCCAGCCCATAATACCTGCGGTAACAAGCAATGGAATAACATTGGGGATGAGGGAACATAATAAGATTCTGAATGAACGAAAGAGGAACAGCATACAGATGGCGATGAGCAAAAATGCCCATGCAATGCTTTCTTTAAGGCCATTTATAATAAACTTACTACCTTCTAAAAAAGTAATGCTTGTCCCCGTGAGCGTTACTTTATAACTGCTGTCAAACAATTCATTAGACCTTTTTTGGATTTTATTAAGCAAGCCCGGCAAAGCTTCTGTGCCTACATCAGCCATGCTTACACTTATCCGTGTTGTTTGAGATGCTGTGTCTATAAAACTACGCAAGGTTTTGGCAAAGTTATTTGCATTTGCGCCAGTATCTTTTGATGGACGAAGGTATTCACCAACAAAAGCACCATCAAAAGTATTAGGCATTAAGTAGTTTGCAGAATCACCTTCATAAAAACCCTGCTTGGCAAATTTTAAACCTTCTGCAAGGGTTAATGGCTTAGTCATTTCTTTTTGCTCGCCTATAAATTGTGCAAGCGAGTCTACCCTACCAAAAACGACCAATGATTTTAGTCCTGATAACCCTCTTCTCTTTTTTGTATCAACCATTATCTCCAGCGGCATCACTCCCTTAAAGTTTCTCTCAAAATATTTTAGGTCTGTATAGATCTTATCTTTTTTAGGAAGGTCATCTACTATGTATGCTACATTTTTTAAACGCAACACACCAATTAGCGAAAACACCACTACTAATAATGTAATAATGAGGACAGGTTTCTTGTAAATAAAAACCCATTTTTCCAGAAGGTTCAATGTGCTTTCTATAAGCTTATTACTAAGGTATTTTAATTGGTCGCTGCCGGGTGGTTGCAACAAACTTAATATTGATGGTAGTAAAATAAGTGACACAAAGAATATCACCATAATGCTTATGCCTGCCACTACACCAAACTCCTGCAGTATTTCACTTTTTGTAAATGCAAACACCGCAAACCCAATAGCGGCAGTAATGTTACAAAATAAAGTTACCACACCCATTTTACTTACCATAGCTACGAGTGCATTGTTTTTGCGCTCTGCCGTGTTTGTATTCTCTGCATCTTTTAAATAAGAGCTGTGGTATTTATTTATAAAGTAAATGCAGTTTGGTATGCCTATTACCACAACTAACGATGGTATTAAAGCTGTAAGTAAAGTAATTTGATAGCCGCATAAATAGGTAATACCGAGCGTCCAGATAACCCCAATAATTACAACGGCTAAAGAAAGTAAGGTGGTGCTGATGGATCTAAAAAATAAGAGCAATATCAACACACTTAAACCAAGCGATGCAAGCAAAAAAAGTTTCATTTCTTTTTTTATTCTGTCTGCCAAAATTGTCCTTATCAACGGTAGCCCGCTTGCATGTACTTCTATTCCACTCTCCTTTTCAAAACGGTTTAATTGGTCTATAATTTTGTTCAAAACTGCCGTTCTCTTTTCACTGCTGAAAATCGTTTTATTCACCCTTACGGCCATTAAATAACTTCCTGTATTTTTATTGTACAACCTATCGTTGTAAAAAGGAAGATTATTAAATACCGCCACCATGCTATCCAGTTCTTGTTGTGTATTAATGGTATCTGTAAATATTTTTGTGGCATTCAATTTTTCTGTCTCAATATTCTTTACAAGATTAAAAGCACCTGGCACACTTAAAATATCTTCTACCCCTGCAATAGCCTTCAAGTTTTGTTGCAGTTGCTGATATTGCTTAAATGTTTTTAAAGTGAACAAATCTTTTGTTGTAATACCCACCACCAGCAGGTTTCCATCATCCCCAAACTTATTTTTAAATGCTGTGTAATCTTTGTACTTGGGATTATCTGTGGGAATCGCTTTAGAAAATTCGTAACTCAGTTTTACTTTCGATGCCTCATAACCCATGAATGCAGTAGATACCATCAGAACAACCAATAAAACGAAACGGTTTTTTATTACAAACTTTGCCAGCGATCGCCACATAAATATTATCAGTTAAAAAGTATTTTAAAATATATTTACAAAGAAAGATTAAAAGTTTTTAAAAGACCGCATAAAAACGCATACGCACATCGTGTATTGTAACAGCCCACATGTTTAAAACCAGCGCCATTATTCTTCGTACGATAAAGTATGGAGAAACAAGCCTTGTCGTTACTGCATTTACAGAACTTTTCGGCCTGCAAACTTACATGGTGAATGGTGTGCGTACCGCAAAAAAAACAGGGTTGAAAGCATCGCTGTACCAGCCTGCATCTGTTGTTGAAATGGAAGTATATCACAATGACCGTAACAGTATGCACCGCATAAGAGAGATAAACAGAGTTCATGTATTTAAAAATATTCTTACAGATGTGGTTAAAAACAGCGTAGCGCTTTTTTTAATGGAACTGCTCTATAAATTATTGAAACAGCCTGAGCAAAACAGCGACCTGTTTTATTTTTGCGAAGATTCTCTACTGCAGTTAGATGAGGCCCCACCGCATGTTACGGCCAATATGCCTTTATTTTTAGCTCTGCATATCAGCCATTTCTTTGGTTTTAAAATAGATGATAATTATGCACCCGAATATTCTTTTTTAGATTTACAGGAAGGGAATTTTGTTGATATTCGCCCTCATCATATAAATTTTATGGAGGGTGAAAATGCAGCATTGACTGCAGAGTTACTTAAGATAATGCTCCCCTCTGAACTTGATGATATAAAAATGAACCATTTTAAAAGAAGGGAGCTACTTGCGAAATACATGGAATATTACACGCTGCACATGAATGATTTTGGCACAATGAAAACCCTGCAGGTAATGCAAGAAGTATTGGGATAATTTTTTCTTTATTTAGCCATATTAAATTGATACATAAATCCTGACCCACCCGGTTTACCTTCGGAACTAATATATAAAGTACCATTTGGTGCAAAGCACATTCCTTCAGGTTGTCTTAATATTTCCCTGTCTATTAGCTCAAAGTTTTTTAATACCCCGCCATGCGTAAACACAGCAAGACATTTTGTTTCTTTCGTGGAAAGTATATAAATATCATGTGTTACAGGATGCACTGCAATAGCTGATGGATAGAAGCTTTCCTTCTCTCCGGTTAATGCTTTAAAATCTTTTTTATGTATCAGCATGAAAGGTGTTTCCGCAACGGAATCTGTAGCCATGTTAAACTGGTAAACTCCCCTTGTAGATTTTTTTTCATCTTCCTCACCTGCATTATTTTTACAGGCTATTAGAATATTTTTGGTAACCGGATCGTAACCGATTCCCTCAGTATTATTTTCTTTTGATAAAAAAGTTGGTATTTCTTTTACCTGTGGCTTTGTTTGCCAGTCTGTTATTTTATAAATACTGCCATGGCTCCACAATGCATAAGCTGTATTACCTACCAATACCACATCTTCCACATCAAACTTTTTTCCCGAAGGAACTTCCTTAAAGGGCACTTTTTTTTCTATGGTTGCCGATGTATCTTTTAGGTTAATAAGATAAAGGTTTGGAGTCAAGTCTTCAATAACCAAGAAATGGTTTGAATCTATAAAACTGTTACCGGATATTTCCAGTAGTTCTTCAGGCAGCCGCCATTTTCTTTGCGGGTGTGCAAGATCATAGAGCATAGGCTCAGCCTTTTTTGAAGCAGTTTCTACATTGTCAGTCTTTGTGTTATCGACTTCAGTTTTTTGGGTTTTTCCCTTGCAAGAAATCACCACGGTACACAACATAATGTTTATTGCAAAAAAGGATGTTGTAATTTTCATGGTTTTATTTATTTGATAAAGCTATTGAATAGATCAGTAATGATTTTAATTTTTGAAAATAGTACAAACTGAATGTCGCAATGTTGCATAGGGTTAAACCGTTTTAGCAGACTTGCTGTTTACAAATTGCTGTTTCCGTTTCAAGAGTGGCATGTTGAATATTAAGATGCAACAATGCGTGTTTAATATTAAACTTTAGCTTATCAATTTCTACCATAGATAAATTGTCTGATACCACTAAATGCCCTGTCATGGCGTTTTCTGTGGTACTTATGGCCCATACATGTAGGTGATGAAAGTCTATAACTCCTGTAGTATTTAAAACCTCCTTATTTACCTTAGGTAGATCTACATTTTCAGGCACCCCATCTAATGAAAGCCTTAGACTTTTTTTCAATAATCCCCATGTACTCACTATTATTACCCCGCAAATAATCAGACTTAGCACAGTATCTATCCAATACAAATGAGTGTAATAAATTACAATTCCTCCAATTACCAAGCCGAGCGATACCAGCGCATCTGATGCTAAATGAAGAAATGCAGCTTTCACGTTTATATCACTTTCTTTATCTCTAAAAAACATAAATGCAGAGATACCGTTTATGAAAATTCCGATAGCTGCTATAATGGCTATGGTCACTCCAGGTATTGGCTCTTGGTTTTTAAACCTCACTATGGCTTCATAACCTATAGCCCCAATAGAAATTAAAAGAATAACAGCATTTAGCAAAGAAATCAGGATGGATGATTTCTTATATCCGTAAGTATATTTCTCTGTAGATTTTGATGTAGATAATTTAAATGCAATCATGGCCAATGCTAAACCTGCAACATCTAAAAAGTTATGTCCGGCATCTGAAAGCAATGATAAAGAATGAATTCTTAAACCGATAACGACCTGAATGATTACGTATGCTAGGTTTAGAATAATACCAATAATAAATGCGTTGTTTAAGTTGGTAATTACAGGCACATGGCTGTGGCTGTGGCCTGCATGATTATGGTCAGAATGATTGTGTGCCATTGATTTTAATTTAAAGTTCTATATGTCCTCTTATTGCAAATACGTGAACAGGGCCACGATCTTTGTTATAAGCAGGGTTGTTCACAAACTGGTAATCAGCAGATACAAACAGAGAGCTTGCTATTTGGGCTTTATAATATAGTTCCGTTATTGTTTCCATTCCATAATGTAATTTTCCATCGCCTATAATAAAACCATATAACCCAGCTTGTAGAAAAGCCTGGTGCTCTGTAGAAATTCCGTTAATAACCTGTGCCAGTCCAATATTATCGTTGGGTCTTTTCCAAGTGTTACCTTTAACTTGGGCACCTGCACTTATACTTCTATCAATTTCTGTGAAAGCCCAGGTGGCCGTTTTACCATCATTCCAACTTGCTTTAAAAAATGCTCCTGTAGTGGCTGATATTTCTTTTTCCGCATTAATGCCAAAACCATATTTCACCCCACCATATTTCTTCCATTCTTTTTCTCCCCTATACACATCCACGCTTGCGCTGTCGCCTAGTTTTACCTGCGCCAATGTGGTACTATATGTAGGCGCCTGAGATATGGAATGAAAGAATAACAATCTAATAATTGTAGGATGCTTTGCAGCAAATCTTTTTTCCAGCTCAAGTGTTTCTGAATGGGCTTTCGTTATTTTATAATCTAATTGTAATCCATTTGCCTTGCGGGGCACCAACACAGATGATATGCGAATAGCAAAGGAAGGCTTTATATATTCCGCCACCACTCCCTGCGTGTAACCTCTTGTATCAGCAGGATAATCCCATGCTGCATTACTCATTAATGACCAGTTCAAAAATTGAGAACGCGGATCATGACTGTAAGTATTTTTATCAAAAAAATCTGATAGACTGATTTTGCCTACAGACAGAGTAATTCTGGAAGTGGGAATATTTTCCTCCACTCTATTTACATCCTGCAAGACATTTTCATAGGCTGTATTTTTTAGTGGAAAATGCTCCTGAAAAAATAATCGAGCTGCATATAAAACAGGTGCTGTGCTTCCAATGCGAAATGTTTCGCCATTGGTAAAACCCGCAATACCTTTTGCAGCACTTATTCCTGAACCTCCCGTAATTTCAGGATTAAAATAAAGGGCTGCATGTTTCCATAATTTATGGCCTACAAATAAAGTAGTAGTTAGGGATAATTTTTTATTTTCTGCTTCACTGCTTAAACTGTTTTCGCCCTCATATTTTGCATTGAAAGATGGATGAGCCTGGTTAATTGCCGTTAGTTGAAAATGATAACTCCAGTTTCTATTGCTATCAACAAAAGCCTGTGCAAACGCGGGTGTGGAAGCTGTGTATAAAAAAAATGCTACTATTATTTGTTTCATTTAACCCAGCTTGTTTTTTATAAAATGGTGCCTTTTAAAATAAATGCAGCAATGGTAAAATAAATTACCAACCCGGTAACATCCACAAGGGTGGCCACAAGCGGGGCCGATGAAGTGGCAGGATCTAATTTAAACTTCTTTAAAACTATCGGTATCATAGATCCGCTTAAGGTTCCCCACATTACAATACCAATCAAAGAAAAGAAAATAGTGAGTGCCAGTAAAAAATAATGCGGGCCGTAGTTATAAAGGTGAAGGTTCTGCCATACTTCTATTCTTATAAAGCCAATGGTGCCCAAAATAAAACCAAGGGTTAATCCAGATAATATCTCTCTTCTCATTACAAACCACCAGTCTTTTATGGTAAGTTCTTTCAATGCCATTGCGCGGATAATGAGTGTTGCCGCCTGCGAGCCACTGTTACCGCCGCTGGAAATTATAAGCGGCACAAAGAGGGCTAATACAACAGCTTTAGAAATTTCAGCATCAAAATATCCCATGGCAGTAGCAGTTAACATTTCGCCCACAAACAATACAATAAGCCATGTAGCACGTTTTTTTATAAGAGAGAAAAAACCTGTTTTTACGTAGGGATAATCAAGCCCTTCCACACCCCCAAAGTTTTGAATTTCTTTTGTATCTCTTTGCTCAGCTGCATCCAAAACATCATCAACCGTTAGTACTCCCAATAAAATATTCTCAGCATTTGTTACCGGCAGTACTACTCTGTCGTATTCTTTAAATTTTTGCACAGCATCTTCTTTACTGTCAGTCATTTTTAGACTTACACAAAACCCATCTAAAATTTCAGAAACCTTTTTTGACGGATCATTCAGTACAAATCTTCTTACGGGTATATCGTCTATTAATTTGCCCTCATTATCCACCACATAAATTACGTTTGCAGTTTCTGTATCTTTTTGGTTTTTGCGTAAATGTTCTGTTGCTTCACCAACCGTAAGTGCAGTATCAATTGTAGCAAACTCTGTATTTACAAGCCTTGCTACGCTGTTATCCGGATAACCAAGTATATCGTGTACTGCATCTTTATTATTTTCATTTAAGAATTCTAGATAAGAAGATCTCTCAACACCTTTTAAAGTGGAATAAAAGGCAATGCGGTCATCAGAACTTAACTCGTTTAATATTACACCCGCTCTTACCTTTGATATAGTTTTTACAATTTTCTTTTGCAAGGCAGTATCTAAATAAGCAAACACCCTTATTTGTGTGTTGGTAGGTAAAGAGCTAAAAGCTTTGGTGGCACTGTCTGTGGGCACTGCACCCAGCATTTTTGCAACTTCTGTGGGATGCACATTTTTGTTGCCATTTCCAAAGTTTAAAAGACTGCTAAAATCTCCATTAATTATTTTTTTACTGATCTCTTTGAGGTTCATCATAGCTAAAAAATTATGTAGCTTTCTAATTGCAGCAAATGTATTAGAAACGCAACAGTATTAGCTACATTAATCTTACCATGTTTGCAGTGTGGTTGCAAACAAAGAGTTTTGGTTGGAAAAGGTATTCGCTTTAATGTTTCCAATGTGTAGGATAATTAAACCCAAAAGGAGAATAAAACCCAAGTGTTGATAGATGTTGAGATGGATGAACTTTATAATAAGGCGAAAAAGGTCATTCTTAAAAGTAGGATCAACCCTGCAACTTAGGAAATATTTTGACTGTTTATATATAATTAATAAATATAAATTATTAATTTATTTAATTTAAAATACTAGTTGTATTTTAGAGGTGCATTCAGCCAGAACCTGCCGCTTTTGTTGCTGATAAATTTCGTTTTTTTTACCTATAAATACATCTATCATGAACAACAAATTTCACGTACAAAAGATGCTGCTGCTTCTTTTGCTGTTTATTCCTCTTGTAGGAATATGCCAAACCAAAAATGTAATTTCCTATACAAGAGCATTCCCTAAAGTAGATAAGCTACCGGAATTTGAAAGGGCACTTGCTGCCCATGCACAAAAATACCATACCGGTGATGTTAGATGGCGGGTTTTTGCTATTCAATCCGGGCAAGACTTTGGTGGTTTTCATATAACTGAGGGACCCACAAGTTGGGATGCTGAAGACGCAAGAGGTGATCTTGGAAAAGAACATACCAATGACTGGAACAAAAATGTTGCAATCTATTTAACGGACCGAACTTCAGGTGGGTATTCTGTTTATGTAGATTCGTTAAGTACAATTGCGCTTGGCGATTATTCTGATAAAATTCAAATTTCACATTGGTATCCTAAAGTAGGTTGGAATAATAAAACTGCTTCATTGATACAAGGTTTAAAAACATCATGGAAAGCAGAGGGCTCAACAGTAGCTGTCTATACTGGCAATGGCTCTGGCCCTGCGCAGTACTTGCTTGTAACAAGATATAAACAAGGGTTGAAAGAAAAAACCAACGGATACCGCAAACCTTTTGTGGACACTTACGAAGCTTTAAATGGAGGTGGCTCGTACGAGAATTATCTAAGTAATTTACGGATGTATGTAAACGAAATATGGAGCGAAATTTTGTTTTACAGAGCCGATTTAAGTTCGAAATAAATGCTTTAAAAGATTATTAAACATTTCAAAGGATATATAGTTTACTTTAAAAACAGAAAAAACCGGAAGGCGTATAATTGCTTTACCGGTTTTTTAATTTTATTGAAGTGTCTTTTCTAATGCACTCCAAAATATTCACTACAAATTTTGCTTAATGTAGTTTTCTCGAGTATTCATCAAGTCTTATAATTTTGCCTTTACTTATCTGAAAGTCATTAATAAATGCCGCTGAATCCTTAACGCCATTTTTTGTTTCCCAATACTCGTTGTACCATATAGTCACCCATTCTTGTTTTTTATCTTTTGAAATAACTGAGACCCAGTCATCCATTTTTATATCTACTGATTTATAATTGCTCGCAATATCTGCAAGCATACTTCTAACCGAATCTCTGGACAAGGTTTTATCATAACCGTCCAATTGAAGACGGGCTGTATCACCAAAATAAGCTGCAGATTCATCTATTTTACCATCCGCCCATTTTTTTAAGGAACTTAATGCTATCATGATATTTGCATTAGAACCTATTGCCCAGGTGTCAGGTGCAGTTATTGTGTAAGGGTACACCGGACTAGGCTGGCTCGTATCTGTGGTACTGGCAGTCGTTTTGTTTACTTCCTTGGAAGGATTGCTGCTGCACGATACAGCAATGCAAATTGTTAGAAACAATGCAATTTTTTTCATGTTAGCATTTTTAAGTAAAAAGAATTGGTCTTTCTTTCTATAAAATAAAAAGAGCTATAAATATATGTTTTTTTTAATTAATGTTACAGGTGGAGATCCTACATATAACTAGAGGGAGATTATAAATCTTTTTTGTTAAGAGATGCTATTATGGTTTGATTCTATGAAATGCACATACAAATGAAAAAAAATTTCCTAAGCAAGATGATATGAAGTGTCTTTTTATATGACTTAATGATTAATTTTTTATGAAAATTGATTTTGGCAACATGGCATGTACGCCCACGTTACCATCTACCAACTGCGTAATGTTTACATCTACAGCCATACTGCAAAGCATATAGGCATCTGCCTGCGACATTGATTTTTCTTCCATAAGGTATTTAATCATTTCCCTTACTGCAATATGTGTGGCTGCATTTAAGTCTCTATCGCAACCCATAGTAATAATGTGTGTTGTAGTTTCAGCCCTGGGCCATTCCTGCTTTTTTTGCTTGTGCACAATGAACTGTAATTTTCCAATTAATGAAGTTTCTATTGCAGTAATATCCACTTCGCCATTGCCCTGCGCTGCATGCCCATCACCAATTTCAAACAATGCTCCTTTTACAAAAACAGGAACAAAAAGTCTACTGCCCGCTACCAGTTCTTTATTATCTAAATTGCCTGCATTTTTCCATGGTGGTGCACTGTTCCATTTACCTACCTCTTTAGCAGGAGCTACGCCCATACTTCCAAAAAAAGGGCGTAAAGGAATCTGGATATTATTTCCAAAGCGACCAATCATTTTTTGCTTGTCAAGTGGAATGATGCTCGTCTTTCTTTCAAATATTTCGTCTGATAAAAACCCACTTTGTCCAATAGCATTGTAGCCATAAGGGGTAGCTAGTTGAATAGAATCAAACAACACTTCCAGTACGTCTCCCGGCTCTGCTTCTTCAATATAGATAGGTCCCGTAAGCACATGCCCACCCGGCCCTTTTTCTTTTACCAATTGCACTTCCCGAAGTGCAGGCTCTATTTCCTTAGCAGGTAAGCCCGCAGCTTCCAGTCTTTCAGGTGTAGAAGTAATTAACGTATGTACCCTTACAAAATTACCTGAGTTTATACGCAATACAGGCTTGGCTTCTGACCAATAATAACCTATCGCAACCGTGGTAACTGAGGGCTCTAAGATATAAGGGTTGGATGCAGTTCCTTTTTGCGCATGCGCAAATTGTACAACCAGTAGCAATGCAAATAACGAAGTAAATTTAGTAACTGGCTTCTTGTTCATAGAGTTTATTTGATTGTTAGACTATATTTATTGGGCCGACAGGGCCAAGAGTTGTTTTAAATAATCGCCCCAGATAGTAGGATTTGAATGTGTGCCATGCCCCGAAGTTTTATCTGTGATGGGCAGTAAAATATATCGACCATTTTTTACCTTTTTAATTTCTCTATCCATCACTTTAAGTTCCGGTGGGTTAACCTGGTCGTCTGCAGAATTAACGGCAAACAGCAGTGCTTTTATTTTTGAAAGATGCGGCGATGGATCGTAATTACGGGAAGCATCTAACTGGTAGATAAAATCGTTTGCATCTAAAGTTGCCGCATATCTGCCTTCCATGCTTGCTAACATTGAGTCTGCCATTGCACGTGTGGGCGCTTTTGCTTGCCATTGCAAAGGAGAACTCACCATAAAAATGAGAGAAGAAATAGCACCCGTTAATCCTACTTTAGGTTGCTGCTTATAAGAGCCCCCCTGCCATGCAGGATCTATTTCAATAAGGTTTATTGCCATCTTACGCAGCATGCGGTTTCTTCCCGCAATTTCTACAGGCAAGCTAGCTAGCGGCATTAATGCATCCATAAAATCAGGATAAGTATAACCCCACTGCCATGTGTGCATACCACCCATTGATGTTCCCATTACCAATCTTAAATGGTTTATGCCTAAATGCTGTGTGAGCAACAAGTAATCTGCTTTCACCATATCCGTATATGTATATTTAGGGAAAGCCATGTGCAAGCCATCACTGGGTTTGCTCGATTTACCATGACCAATACCATCAGGTAAAATAATGAAATATTTATTGGCATCTAATAAGCCGCCGGTAACAAATAAATTTCCAGCAAAAAGATCGCTTAAAAAGCCCCTGCCGTTACCGGATGTGCCATGCATTACTAATACCGCATTATCAACTACGCCATTTTTATTGCGATGCGGTTGCCCAATTGAGGTGTAATGAATATTTAGCTGAGGTAACTTCTCCTTACTTTCAAAATCAAAATTAGAGAGAACAAAATCACCTTCAAACGGTGGAGGAAATTTTTGTTGTGCTTGGGTGCGAACAACTAAAAACAAACACAATAAAATAAAAAAAAAGTAATTTGACCTAAACATTTTTTCAATTGATCTTAAGTTTAAAAAAGGAAATATTTATGTAATGAAGATAACAACAAAAAAGATAGAAAGGATTGTTCATGTAACCTAAAGCATTGGCTTTTTAAAAAAATATCAATAAAAAAAACCTCCGAAATTATGCGGAGGTTTTGTGGGCCCACTAGGATTTGAACCTAGGACCACCTGATTATGAGTCAGGTGCTCTAACCAACTGAGCTATAGGCCCTTCATAATTAAGAAACAACAGGTAAAAATCTATTACTTCTTTTATGAGGAGAGCAAAAATAAGAAATCTGACTTACAAACAGTCAAAGCTTTAAAATAATTAAAGTGTATAAAAATTAGTTCATTTTAATTTACATGAGCTGCTTGGTTCAGTATTTAAAATGTAATTTTGAACTAACGATTTCTTAACTACACCAACACATTAAACCTCTTTTTATGAATACAAACCAATGCATTGCTTTTAAGCATGTAAAAAACTTTGGGCTACCTAAGTTTTTGCTGCTATGCGCAGCCACATTATTTGTGTTGCAAAACAATGTTTTTGCCGCAGGAAAAAATCCATCTGATATTCCGCCAACTGCGGGTACATCATTATTTAAAACCGATGTTGGCATTTCCGGGAAAGTATCTGATGAAAACGGTAACGCTATTCCCGGCGCAAGCATCAAAGTAAAAGGTACTACCAAAGGAACTACCACAAACAGCGATGGTAGCTACAACCTTACAGTGCCTGATAATGCTGTACTCGTAATAAGTTCTGTAGGATATGAACTTATAGAAGAAACCGTAGCGGGCAGGAGCGTAATAAATGTGACTTTAAAGACCCAGGCCAAAACCAATGAAGAAGTCATTGTGGTGGGCTATGGTACACAAAGAAAAAAAGATTTAACAGGTTCGGTTGCATCAGTATCAGGTGCTGAACTTGCAAAACAGCCCGTGCTTACTGCCACACAGGCCGTGCAGGGTAAAATAGCCGGTGTGCAGGTGATTAACAGTGGCGATCCAAATTCTTTACCCGTAGTTCGCATACGAGGTACCGGTACTATGCTTAGCGGTGCAAATCCTTTGTATGTAGTAGATGGTATTATAAACGATGATATCAGAAATATCAACTCTGCAGATATAACAAGTCTGGAAGTTTTAAAAGATGCATCTGCCACTGCCATTTATGGTATGAGAGCTGCAAACGGTGTAATACTTATTACCACAAAAAAAGGCCGCCCGGGACGCATGCTTATAAACTATGATGCAAGCGTAGGAGTGAAGGAAGCTTCCCACCTTGTAAACTTAGCAGGTGCACAACAGTATGCAAATTATGTAAACGAAGCAAGTCTCTATTATGGCACTGGCGATAGTCTGGTAACAAAAGCCATGTTGCAAAATGGCGGCAATACAGATTGGTACAGCGAAATATTAAAGAGAGGTTTTTTTCAAAACCACAACGTTTCCCTTTCCGGCGGCAGCGATAAAATAAATTATTTTTTTAGTGCGGGCTATCTCACAGATGAAGGAATTATCCGTACAAATGATTTCAAGCGTTTTACTATAAGAAGCAACAATGATTATAAAATCTCAAATATTTTTAAAATTTCTACTTTGCTTTCTTATAGCCGCTCAGATGTAAGAAATGTAGACCTAAATGCATTCAACATTGCATACCGTGCAGCTCCATATGTTATTCCTTTTCAAAATGGAAAATATGGTAATACATCTTTATCAAACAATGTAGGAAACCCGTTATTAGATCAGGATAAAAACTTTAATACTGGAAAAGGAGACCGTTTTCAGGGTAATATTGTAGGAGAATTAAAACCCCTTACTTGGCTTACATTAAGAACCAGCTTTGGTGTAGACAAGAATAATTTTAGAAGTGTAAGTTATGGTGCCAAATATGCCAATGATGGTCCAGACAATGTTTTTTTATCTGCAGGAAGCAACCAAAGGAGAACCCGTAGCAGCCTCGGAGTTTCTGAAAGCCAGGGCAACAGATATGTGTGGGATAACACAGCAACACTTGCCAAAAAATTTGGTGACCACAGCTTCAGTTTATTGGTAGGTACTACTGCTGAAGAAATTAAAAGCAACGACATTGGAGGTTCACGCTTTGATGTACCCGAAGACAGAAATCAAAGGTATTTAGGTGCAGGTTCATCCATTGGTGCTACTAATTTTAATGGTGGTGATAAATCTACACGCAGCTCATATCTAAGCAGGTTGAATTATAATTTTAAAGACAAATATTTCTTAACTGCAACCGGCAGATATGATGGTACATCCCGTTTACCTTCTGCAAACCGTTGGGGTTTCTTCCCGTCTGTAGGTGCAGGCTGGGTTATAAGCAGCGAAGATTTTATGCAGAGCCAAAAGCTGGTTAACAATTTAAAATTGAGAGCAAGCTATGGTAAAGTAGGTAACGATGGAATTCCCAGTAATGCATTTTCCTCTCTTGCAACATCCAATATCCCTTACTTTTTTAATGGGGTAGAAGTTTTAAACTTTAGATTAGAGCAAATATTTGACCCCAACATCAAATGGGAAACAACCACCGAAGCTAATGCAGGAATTGATTTTGGTTTGCTAAAAAACAGATTATCCGGTTCAGTAGATGTGTATGACAGAAAAACAAAAGATGCGCTGGTGCGTATAAAAATTCCTGGAGTTTTAGGAGACCCTGACAACGAATACATAACAAACGCAGCATCGTTTTCAAACAAAGGAGTGGAGCTTGCACTTGACTGGAGAGACAATATCAGCAAGAAAATAAAATATAATATTGGTGGAAATATTGCATTTAATAAAAACAGAATTACTAATTTAAATGGCGGACAAGCAATACCGGATGGTGGTGTTGGCGGTCAGGGAACTACTACTTTATCAGATAATGGTCAGCCAATCGGTAGTTTTTATTTAATAGAAGCCATTGGTGTATTTCAAAATGAAAAAGAAGTTGCAGCATCTGCGCAAAAGAACGCAAAACCAGGCGATCTTATTTACAGAGATGTAAATGGCGACGGGAAAATAGATGCAAGTGACAGAGTATATCAGGGTTCATACCAACCAAAATATACTTATGGTGTAAATGGTGGAGTGAGCTACAATGCGTTTGACATTACAGTTGGTGGTTATGGTACAGGTGGTGGTAAAATATACAACGGTAAAAAAGCTGCACGAGGCGATTTTAGAGATAACATAGAAACAAAAGTTGCTAATAATCGTTGGACACCAAATAATCCAAACAGTGGCATACCGAGAGCAACATTAGAAGAATTGCCTGCGTCTACCTACTTTTTAGAAAAGGGCGACTTTTTTAGAATTAACAATCTTACACTTGGTTATACGCTGCCAACAGGTTTGCTAAACAAAGCTAAAATACAAACGTTAAGAGCTTATGTAACAGTGCAAAACCTTGCTACTATTACCAAGTACAGCGGCTTCTCTCCGGAGATAAATAATGGCAGTGTCTTAGCAGGCGGTATTGAACAAAGTATTTACCCAACCACTCGTACGTTTGCATTTGGTGTAAATGTAGGTTTCTAATTTATAAAAATTAAAGCGCTTAAAATGAAAAACAACATACAGATAGGTACCATATTTCTTTTTGCAGCTTTGCTCATTAGCAGTTGTAAAAAAAGTTATTTAGAGGTAGATCCTCAGGGCCAAACAACAGAAACACTTGCATTAAAAGATCCTGATGCAGCGGCAAAACTTGTAGGTGGTGTGTACAATACACTTTATTTTGGAGGGTTCGATAAAACCACAGTGGGTTTTTTATGGGTATTGGCAAATGATGTTGCCAGCGATGATGCAGATAAAGGCAGTACACCAGGCGACTTCAGCGATCTTGGGTTAATAGATAACTTTAAACCCAATCCAAATATTTTTATTTTCAACAACATCTGGACGGGTCATTTCAGCGGTATTGTAAGTGCAAATAAAGCAATAGACGTGTTAAGCAAAAGCAGTTTAGATGCTACAGCGAAAAATCGTTTATTGGGTGAAGCCCGCTTTCTACGTGGATTGTATTACTTTAATTTGGTAAGATTTTTTGGTGGCGTTCCTAAATTAATAACCGTTCCATTGCCAAGCGAAGGCAACAGCGATGCTTTAAATACTCGAGCATCTGCTGCAGATATTTACAAGGTGATTATTGACGATTTTCAGTTTGGTGTAGATAATTTGCCATTGGTCGGTGATCCAACAACACAAACCGGAAGAGCAAACAAAGGCGCAGCACAGGCATATCTTGCTAAAGTGTACATGTACCAGCGCAACTGGCAAAAAGTGTTAGATCTTACCACTGCGGTTATTAACTCCGGCAAATATTCTTTGGTGCCTAATTACAATTATATTTTTAGAGAAAAAGCAGTTGGTGGCCAGGGTGGTATCAATAACAGTGAATCTATTTTTGAAGTACAGACAGGAATAAATGTGGGCGCTAATGCAGTAAGTCCATTGTTTAGTAACGGCCAGGGGGCACGTTCTCGTGGGGGATGGGATGATCTTGGTTTTGGTTTAAACACACCAACCCAGGATCTGGCTGATGCTTACGAAGCAGGTGATACCCGTAAAAATGCAACCATCATTTTTGTACAGCCAACTTTACCTGGTGCCGGCAATAACCCAGGCACAATTTTATGGGATGGATTCCGTATCCCTACAAAAGATTCTGTAGAAAATGACAGGTACAGCTACAAACCGTACCACAGCGCCATTGCAGAGAGTGCACAGCTGGATAATAACAAGGACACAAAACCTAAAAACATCAGACTCATGCGCTATGCAGA
>JANXTN010000100.1 GCA_025352435.1 Ferruginibacter sp.
AGGCTTGGTTTTTTTGAGAAGGTATACATCAATGGCATACATAAACAATGGCAGGGTTGCCAGTATAATCTGAAATACAGATACGGAAATATGAAAGGACGCATAAAGCCACAAGTAAGCAGCACCAATAGTTTGAGCTAACACTCCAATAATAAGAGCAACATAAAATGAAATGGCTTTAGGTAAAACAATTTTTGCTTTATTGTAGATAATAACTGTTGGTAATAAAATAATGAATGCAACAAATAACCGCAACCAGATTGCCAATAAAAAAGGTAGATTACCTACACCATTAATAGTACAAATTATGGTAAGTGAAATACACATAATTGTTGCGAGCCCACTAAATACAGCTTTGTAGTTTTGTCCGTTAGATTTTACATCATTTTGTTTTAGCAGAAACAAAATAATTGCAAGCAGAGCAACTAATATACCTACCCATTGATATACGGCAAGCTTATCCTGTAGAAAGAAAAAGCTTAATACTATGGTAAGTGCAGTGATGGCGGGGGACAAAAGACTGTTGAGTTTTTCTCCTGCTTCCCTTATATGCATGAGAGAAAAATAATTTCCCAGCACAAAACCTAATAATGCTGCAGCACCCAACCATAACCAGTTTGGTTTTGTGGGCATTACAAATATCTCACGTAAGCCAATTTTTTCTACGAAAAAAAGTAACGGTAAAATAAGTATCAAGCCAGATATAGTTTCCAGCAAGACAACAAAAAGCAATGATGTTTTTTTAGCAGCATAACCAAAACTGTAAATGCCAATTATCAGTAAAACTATTACGCCAAAAGTGGCTACATATCCCATAAGCTTTTAAAAAATTAGCGCTGCCTATCAGTTTGGTTCAAAAAAATTTTATTGTTTAATCAGTACCTACTTTTCTAAGAACATTTTACCGCACATACGATCCGGCATTCATATCAATTGAAGTACCTGTTGCATGATCTGCCAAACCACTGCAAAGCAGCGTTACCATTGGCGCTATATCTTCGGGAGTTGTCAATTCATTCAATGCAATATCATTCAAAGCAAAGCCTTCGCCGTACTCTTCTAAAATAGCATTGGCCATATCTGTCCTGGTAAAACCGGGGGCAATTAAAAATGCTTTTATCCCTTGCTTGCCGTAATGCCGGGCAATAGATCTGGTAAGGCTTACAATGGCTCCTTTGCTGGCTGCATAAGCAATGTAATCTGTAGTATCTCCACGAAATGCAGCACGGGAAGATATGTTTACAATTCTACCATTCTGCTGTGTTTTGGCATGTTCTACAAATTCTTTGCATAAAATACCGACCGCCCTGGTGTTTACTGCAAAAGTGTGTTCCCAGTTTTTTAACCATTCATTTGTGGGCAACGAATCGGCTGCACTTGGTGATATACCGGCATTGTTCACCAATGCAGATATTGGTCCGTACTGCTCAACAAGTCCAGGAATGAAACCGCTTACTGCATCCGCATCTGCAAGGTCGCATGCGGCGGTATGACTGATATTTTCAAGCTCGCTTTTTAATTTATCCGCCTTGGGCTTGTTTGAATTGTAATGGATAATTACTTCTGCGCCGGACTGGGAAAGCTGCTTAGCAATGGCTCTGCCAATACCACGGGATGCACCCGTAACAAGTATTCTTTGATTTTTAAGGGAGATATTCATTACTTAAAAATAATGGTAAATAAGTTTTAAACAGCAAAAAGCTCATGGCACATCAGACTTTCGCTTCGTCTCTTATCAAATTTAATTATTGCGGCTATTTGAAACCAAGAAAAGTTTTGCTTTGCTTTCGTGTGCCGCGTAGAAAGGCGAGGCGGTTAGGCTTATTTTTTGAATACGTAAGTAAGCCCTTCTTGTATTGCAATCGTCTGGTTATATTTTATACTCTGCAATTTTCCATAACCTCTATAAAAATCACAACATTTGTTCTTAACGTAATCATAGCTTAAAAATAAAGTGTCTGTGTCAGTAGATGTAAGTCTAAGAAAAAGTGTATCAGTTGGAAAAAGTAATGTTGACACAAATTTATTATTATCTATTCTTGAAAATGATCCTGAATAAGCCGGTAGATTTGTTAAAAGATATACTGAGTCTGGACTATAAGTTCGTGAAGTACCAAAAACTAAATCTTGTCCACTAGATTTATCAACAATCTTAGCGAAAAGGTGTCAGCACATATCCTTGCATCCAAACAAGGATCGCAACCAATAAATAATAAGGGCCATGCAATGAAATAGAGTTTTTTAAAATATCTAAGCATAAAGTTTTTAATAAGGTTAGTTCATCGTCGTAGAGAGCTTACTGCTAACATGGGTATCTATACTAATATACGCCATAGTTTTTAAAAGTTTATTTTTAGAAGTAGCTCTCTATTGGTTGTTTAATCGAAAAATCGCGGTTGCTTTGGAATGGCGCTTATTCAATCTATACGTTGCAGGATCTTCCAGTTGAACAAAGATAAAATGACCAAAGGGCTGCGGCGCAATGTCATTTAGTTAAGGAAACGAGCTGCCAGGTTGAGCCTGTCGAAACCGGGTTTTAATCGGATTATGCTAGCATCGACTTCGACAAGCTCAGTCTGACAATCCTTAACTAAATGACATTGGGTTGCGGCGGAGGGAGCGCTGTGTGCCGCTCCTTAGCGGCATACGGTACAGCGACTAAGGCCGGACAAATGCCAACCTTAGCAAAAACTTCCACAGCCCCCACCCTTGTTCTATTTCCCCGCTATCTCCTTCAACATTTCTTTTACTGCGGCTTCTAATTGTGCATCGGTGCCGTTTAAAAAGTCTTCATAGTTTAATGACACTTTAATATCTGGCTCTACCTGCAGGTTTTCTGTAGGGCGGTTTTCTTTGCCTATTGTTGCTACCATGGGTATACCAAAAACGATGGTTGGGTCTATTTGTGTTTCCCACCAAACTGCAGTGCCGGTGCCGGGTACGGGCATACCTATGAGTTTGCCAATGTTGTTTGCCTTGTACACATAGGGAAAAATATATGCATCGCTGTAGTTGCCTTCGCTCATTAAAACACAGCTTGGGTTTTGCCACCTGTCCATAGGCTCGGTGGGGCTTACAGGATTACCTTGTGGTGCAAACTTTAAATATGTATTGCCGCTTAAGAAGGTATTTAGATCGTTGTGTAACCAACCGCCACCATTGAAACGGGTATCTACAATGAGTGCCTGTTTGTTTTTATTGCGGCCCATTACTTCATCTACCACGGTTCTGTAACTGCCATCGTTCATGCCCTGCACATGCACATAGCCGACCTTTCCGCCGCTTAGTTTGTCAACCTTATCGTACATTAATTTTACCCAACGCTTGTACATCAATGCAGATTCTTCGCCAAAGGAAATGGGCTTTATGCTTTCTTCAAATCGACTGTTGCTTGCTGCATCGTATATGCTGAGCAAGGTGTTTTTTCCTGTTTTTCTGTTGAGCAGTTTTGCCCAGTCTTCTTTATCTGTTAGGGGCTCGCCATCTATCTTTTCTATGATGGATCCTGCTTTTATTTTGCTGGATGTTTTGTCAACCGGGCCGCCGGTAATTACTTCTGTAATTTTTAAACCGTTGCCTGTAAAGGTTTCATCGTAGAGCAAACCGAGTGTAGCAGTAGCATCCGGATTTACAGGTTGGGGGCTGTAG
>JANXTN010000124.1 GCA_025352435.1 Ferruginibacter sp.
GCAACAAAAAACAAATTGATATCATGGTTGGTTGGCGGGCTTAACTTTCAAATAGAGCATCATTTGTTTCCTAAAATTTCGCATGTGCATTACCCTGAAATAAGCAAGATTATTAAAAAGACCTGCGAAGAATTTAATGTGAAATATATTGAACATCGTAAAATGCGCCATGCACTTGTATCTCACACCTCTTATTTGAAAAGAATGGGGAGAGAGTAAAGAATGAATTTTAGATTTTGAATTGACTACCCGATTTTTTATCGGGTATTTTTTTGTTTCAAAATGAGCTGATAAATAAGCATACATTTAATTTATAAACTTAAACTTTAAAACCGCTCACTATGTCTATTTTAAACTGGCACCAGAAACACATTGCAACATCGACGATTGGCGATCGCCTATCAGACAGTGTAGCCAACGGTATGGGCTCGTGGAAATTCATTATATGGCAAACTGTAATTGTGCTTATATGGATGGTCTTGAATATTGTAGCATTTGTACAGCATTGGGATCCTTATCCATTCATATTGCTCAATTTAATTTTCAGCACGCAGGCCGCCTATGCTGCGCCCATAATCATGATGTCTCAAAACAGACAAAGCCAGCGTGACCGTATACAGGCAGACAGCGATTATAATACAAATGTTGAAGCAAAAAAAGAAATTGAAGCACTGCAAATACATTTAAATAAAATAGAAACGGAGAAGCTTGATATCATTATAAAGTTGTTACAGGACTTAAAGAAGTAAATGGGGGCGTTAACTCTTGTCCTCCTTTCTCTGCGGTGAAATTTTGAACCACAAAGACAGAAAGTAAAAAAGATGCACTAAGAATTCTAAGAGCGATTTGGGTTACAACAGATTTTTTTGGGGCTGTTATCCAAGTAACTCTCTTCAACATTTGTTCGGGCTGTTGGTAGTAGTGCTGCAGCCGTGTTCAAAATATCGCAAGCTATATTATTGCAGCAGCTACTACTGCCCATCCCGCAGCCTTTTATCTGGGAATCTTTTTTCAACTTTAATTGTGGAGGAGATGAAGATTTACCCCGTGTTTGTTTTATATTTTACAATTAATCGCCGCTGGTTAAAAACCAAGCGGCGTCGAAGATTTTAGCGAAGACCAACCCCGGTAAAAAAATTTCAGTTGTATCAAAGTTTTTAAACCAGTCTGCACCAACTTTGTTTTTGAGTTCCTCCTAGTAAAATTTTATTCGCTAGATGAATACTCTAAATTATAAGACTTCGAGATGTTCAATTTTCTTTCTCATCTTCCCTACCATCCAAATGATTTTTCAAAGCGATTTTAATAAACAATTTATTGTAGTGCCTGTCCCGGCGGTTGCGCTTTTCAGTTTTGCGTTTTACATTTCGTTTGTCTACAACAATTTTTTGTAGATCGTTTAAATCTTCTAGATTTTTTATATCGTTTGGTGAGTTTCGTTTTGGCATCGTTGTATTCTTATAAATTTTGCGTTGCTTTTATTTGTGTTGCTGTAACCTAATGCCGGTACCCCTTCCAAGTACCGCCGTATTTGTAATGCGCTTTGGCTTTGGCAGTATTGCAACATGCGGTGCAAACGAAAATCCACAGCTTACCTTTTTCTATTTGGATGCGGTAAAGCGTTGTTTCTTCTTTGCTACAGAGGGCGCAAATTTTGGTTTTCATGAGTAAGCAGTTACATTCTCAAAGTAACAATATTTTTTAGAGATGTGTAGGCGCAGGAAGTGACGAAATGCAGAAGGATTTTTTAATTCTACTTAATAATAATGTAGAAAATATGGATGATGAAATTTCAAAACTTGATATCACATAGTGTGATTTCAAATAATTTTTATTTATAGTGAGTTAACCTGATTATCTCCGCATTTTTTGCACTAAGAATTATTTCAAATCCTCCTCCACTTGATCCTTTCGGAATTGTACCGGAAATATACCAATACCCGTCTATGAGGTATACTTCATAAGGTTTTTCACTAATTATTTGTTCTTTACCAAAAACATCAAATAATAAAGGTTCTGCAATTGAGATTGCAGTTGACTTGTTTTTTATCAATGTTTTCCAAGTGAATACTTGCCCTTTTCCAGTCAACGCTTCGTGAAGTTGTTCTCGTGCAATTTTTTCACCCAAGGTATCATGTTCGTTGAATAATAATGTATCGTCTTTTGTTGAGATAGATTGTGTTATTTTATTTTCATTACAAGAAAATAAAAACAATGCTATCATCAGTATGTATTTATTCATAAATCGTATTTAATTAAGTGTGTGGTGGCTATAATTTGTTTACTATCTAAATATAGGTCGAAAAAAGATTCTCAGCCCAAAGGCGCAGGGATG
>JANXTN010000128.1 GCA_025352435.1 Ferruginibacter sp.
TATAGTCTTTAAATTTCATAAATGAATCGTGTATAGTTTCGTTTTGAAAGACAAACACATCTACCTTATCTGTTAATTCGAAGCCACTTTCTTTTCTTATAATCTGTACTTTATTTACGAATTCCCGCGCATAGCCTTCCTGTTGAAGTGTTTCAGATATTACTATATCTAAAGCAACAGTTAACGTTCCTTTACTCGCAATCTCGTATCCCGGTATTTCATCTATAATTATATCAATATCTTCATTATTTATAATAAATTGTTCATCATCCTTCGCTGAATGACCATCATATAATACATAACCTCCATTTTGAACTTTTTCTATAGTTTCTTTACTGAACTTCTCAATTTCCCCTGCAGCCCATTTCATTTTAGGTCCTAATTTCTTCCCTAAAGTTTTAAAATTTGCCTTGGCTTTTTTCCGGATGAAATTATTGTTAACCCCTAATATCTCAATCTCTTTTATATTGGTTTCTGTTTTAATTATATCCTCAATTAATTTTATATCTGCCGCCATATTCTCATTTTGGGCAGGTATAAAAACTTTTTGTAATGGCTGTCTTACTTTTATGTTGACTTTTTTGCGCAAAGAGAGAATTAGTGAGGAGGTATCCTGGGCAAGCTGCATTCTATTTTCCAGCGAAACATTTATAACTGCCTCATCTACTATTGGATAAAAAGAATGATGCACGCTTTCATGCTCCACTCTTTTTGTTGCAGCATTGAGGTTTTGGTACAACCAATCAGCAAAAAATGGCGCTATGGGAGCTATCAGTCTGCTGATAGTTTCCAGACATTCGTATAACGTTTGATAAGCTGCTATCTTATCTTCTTCATATTCGCCTTTCCAAAAGCGGCGGCGACAAAGACGTACATACCAGTTACTTAATAATGTATCAACAAATTCTTCTATTGCTCTGCCTGCTTGTGTCGGCTCATAAGCATCTAAGTTTTCAGTAACATTTTTTACAAGTGTATTTAAACTAGATAATATCCATTGGTCTATTTCAGGTCTTTTACGCAGCGGAATGTACTCTTCCTTAAAAGTAAAGCCATCAACATTTGCATATAAAGCAAAAAACTGATAAGTATTATAAAGGGTGCCAAAGAACTTACGTTGTACTTCTTTTATACCGTCTTCATCAAATTTTAAACTGTCCCACGGGGAAGCATTGGTAATTAAATACCATCTTGTAGCATCTGCGCCGTAATTATTTATTGTAGCAAAAGGGTCAACAATATTCCCTAACCTTTTGCTCATTTTCACTCCATTCTTATCCAATACTAAACCATTGCTGACAACAGTTTTGTAAGCCACACTATCAAATAACAATGAACCCAGTGCATGCAAAGTATAAAACCATCCTCGTGTTTGGTCCACCCCTTCAGCAATAAAATCTGCTGGGAAAGCTGCATTTTCAGGCTGCCCGTACAAAGGTGATTTTTTATCTGCCGCATGGTATTTCCAAAAGTTTTCGGTGGTCAACTCTCCAAATTCATTTGAGCTTGCATCCGGCAAACCCCATTGCGCATAAGGCATGGCACCACTATCAAACCAAACATCTATAAGGTCAGGTACCCGCTTCATCGGTTTGCCTGTCGCCGACACCAAAACGATATCATCCACGTAAGGCTTGTGTAAATCCAATATCCCTTCGCGCAAATAATGCTTGTTGGTTTCGCCGCTTAACACTTCCGCAGCCTTTTTTATCTCCTCATTTAGTTGGGCTATGCTTCCTATACAAACTTCCTCTTCACCATCTTCCGTTTTCCAGATTGGCATCGGCGTACCCCAAAAACGGGAACGGCTTAAATTCCAATCCACCATATTTTCCAACCAATTTCCAAAACGACCAGTACCGGTACTTGCTGGTTTCCAGTTGATGGTCTTATTCAATTCTACCATCTTATCTTTTACAGCCGTGGTTCTTATAAACCATGCATCCAATGGGTAATAAATAATTGGCTTATCTGTACGCCAGCAGTGAGGATAACTATGTTCATACTTTTCTACTTTAAAAGCACGGTTTTCCTTTTTTAGCTTTACAGAAATGTCGACGTTCACATCTACATAATCTGCTTCGTCCTTGTAATTTTTTACGAATCTGCCGCCAAACTCACCAACACCATCTATAAACTTCCCTTGTTTATCAACCAAGGTTAAAATTCCCAAATTATTTTTCTTTCCAACACGGTAATCATCTGCACCAAATGCAGGTGAAGTGTGTACGATACCGGTACCATCTTCAGTAGTAACAAAATCTCCTAATATTACTCTAAAGGGTATTGCACCTGGCGTTATCTCTTCAATTTTTTCAACAGAGTTTGCTTCAAATGGAAGCAACTGTTCGTATGTTATTCCTTCTAGTTCACCTCCTTTAAAGTCTGCCAGTATTTTCCAAGGCAATAATTTCACTTCAGCAGAATAGTTTTCAAAATCACCATTCTCCCCTTCTTCTTTAAAATATTTTCCAACTAAATTCTTAGCCAGAATTACATTGTTTGGTAAATGCGTGTAAGGACTAAATGTTTTTACCAACACGTAATCAATGTTTGGCCC
>JANXTN010000141.1 GCA_025352435.1 Ferruginibacter sp.
ACCATACCAATTCCTTTTTGATTTAGAACAGGTACAGTCTTTCTCAAAAAATCTGGTAAAGGCACAAAATCTGCATCAAATATCGCAATGAATGCTCCCTTTGCAAGTTCAAGCCCATGTTTCAATGCACCTGCCTTAAAGCCGCTCCTATCGGGTCTTCTAACGACTTTGATATCTATACCTAACTGCTGCCACTTTTCAGAAATTGCATCAGCAATCTCAATCGTTTCATCGCTGCTGTCATCCAGAACCTGAATTTCTAAAAGATGTTTTGGATAATCAAAAGCACATACAGCATTGATCAATCTTTCAGTAACGTAAGGCTCATTGTACAAAGGAAGTTGAACCGTTACAAAAACTTCTTCATTACTTAAAGGAGTGTTTTCGGCAGCTAGTTTTTTTCTTTTTTTAGATTTTATGTAAGCAATTGTTAGATGAAACTGTAACAATGTGTAACAAAAAATGAACAGGGTAGTGATGCAATAAAATACAAGAGCTATTATTAAAAAAATCTTCATTACAGTAAAGTTATTCCTTTTAATTAGTTACCTCAAATACGCCATTTACGTATTGTATTGGTCCTTCCAGCTTCCTAGTTTTTACTGGGCCATTTTCCAGTTTTAAAACCCCTCTTGGGCACACAGTACTACACACGCCACATCCTACACAACTGCTTCTTACAATATCCTGACCTCTTTGTGCATAGGCTCTTACATCAATACCCATTTCGCAATATGTACTGCAGTTGCCACAGCTTATGCATTGGCTTCCGTTTGTGGTTATTCTAAAACGGCTAAAAAACTTTTGTTGCAAACCAAGTATAGCAGCCATAGGACAACCAAACCTACACCACACTCTTGACCCCATAATTGGATAAAAACCTACGCCAATAACACCACTAAATACCGATGCTATTAAAAAACCATACCACTGTCTTAAAGTACCCGCATCTATAAACAAAACATTTCTTCCATTACTCGTAAGAATATTGATGAGACACAGAATTGTTGCACCCATTATGCACAAAGCAATTACATATCCTTTCTTATCAAAATCTTTAAAGACTGTTTTTCTTTTTAATAAAAGTAATGTTGTTAAAATGGCAAAGAAAACAATAACTAAAATTGAAAAGGATTTTTTATTTAGCCAGTAAGTTGATGGGTTATCGTAATACATGGTGTACAACACCCCTACCGTCATTACCGTTACCCATGCAAGAATGCTATGGACCAACCATCTTTCAATTTTCCAGGCTTTCAAACTCTTATCGCTTAACTGACGAAATGGATCGCCTGCTGTTTCTGCCAGTCCTCCACAACCACAAACCCAGCTGCAATACCAGCGTTTACCATAAAAATAGGTAAGTATTGGAGATACAATAAACACCATAGCAATGCCCATCACCAACATAAATGCTCCTAAATTGCCGCCGTGTATCATCCCATCAATATTCCATTTGTCTGTGAAATAAATGTTGAGCGGCCACATGTTTTTAATGTCCTTTGAAAAATATGCTTTGTCAGCATTTAATCTTTCCAAAAATTCAGGTATTAAAAATGCAAAGGCAGTTTGAAAAAACATGATGGACATCGTTCTAAAAACCTGGTATTTGCTGTGTCTGTTTTTTCTGATAAATTTTATCCCCATCAATATAATAGCAAGCGTATAAAAGGTTCCATACACAAACCATTGAGAGGCCTGTTTGCCGTTAAACAAAAAACTGAGTGGATCAAAAAAACGAACAAGACCTGTATTGCCTTCTTTGTTTAATCCAAGGTATTGCGGATACCAATATAGAATGATGTAAAAACCGGTTAATACAATACCAAGCAACCAAGCCCACAGTCCACGATTGGTGAGGCTTCTAAACATAACGCCGTTATTTTTGATGCCATCCGTTGTGCCGGCGTACAAACCATTTGTATATAAAAGACTGCCAGCACTTGTAAGTAAAATAAATATCCCTAATAAATAAGGATTGTAAAACTGATTAAATAGTCCCATGAACAAAAATAAAAATGCCACAACCACAAGGGCTGAACCAATTTTCATTTTGCTATTCAGCGGTTTGCTTTCGGCATGGTTAGCAAGAGATAAAGAAATATCCATCTCCATAAAGTAAAATTTAGTCTTCTATTAGAAATTTTTGATGATTGAAAGCATTTTCAAATTCTCTTTCAAAACCCTTAAAAAATTCAGGATCAAAATTAGCATTGCGTAATTGTTGTACGGCAGTCTTTATGTCTGTTTTAGCGTTTAGCCATTCATTACAAACATCATGGCGTATTCTTATTCCAAAAGAGTTTAGTCCTTTAAACGCAAGCGTATTCTTATCCCACATAACTCTTAATCCCTTTTCCCCTTTTTTATCCTGCCACCAAAACCACTCTTCTTCTTCTTCTTTTTGTGCCAATACCGAACCATATGTTTGGTATTCTAAATCAAAAAACTTTGCACTATTAAACCAATGTCCAGGCTGATATGCAGTAGGTTTTCCAACTATGTTTTTTGCAGCAGTTTCTCCGTGCATTTTTCCTGTATACCAAACCTGCTCTAGAGGCTTCCGCCCGTTTAACGGCGTCTTAAACTGTACACAATCTCCAACAGAAAAAATATTTTCAAAATTTGTTCTAAAATAATTATCAACCAACACACCTTTCTCTGTTTCTATACCACTGTTTTTTACGAAGGAAATATTTGGGCTAACCCCGACAGTTAAAGCAACAAAACCACAATCAATTTCCTGCCCTTTGCTCGTAATGATTGAAGAAACCTTCTTGCCGTCACTACTTTTTATTTCTTTCAATTCAGTCTCTAGCTGCAAATCAACTTTGTGGTGAATGATCAATTTATTTATCATTTCACTCTCCTCTTTTGGGAGAATGCCATCCCAAAAACTTTTCTCTCTTATTAAAAAAGTAACAGCGATGTTTCTACTCAAGAGCATTTCTACCGTTTCTATTCCTATTAGGCCACCCCCAACAACTACAGCATGTTTGATATCTTTTGTATGTTCTTCCATGGTTTGCAAATCCTGCAAATTATATAAGCCTTGCACCCCCGGTAAATCTTGACCGGGCCATCCGAACTTATTGCTCTTGCTACCTGTTGCGATTACTAGAAAATCGAAATCTATTTTGTCGCCGTCAGCTAATTCAATGTTATTTTCTGATGGAATAATTTTTTGAACATAAGCCTGTAGTAAGTTAATGCGATTCTTTTCCCAAAAAAAATCTTCATAAGGTTTTGTATGCTCCTGCTTCATGTGCCCCATGTAGATGTACATAAGCGCCGTACGACTATAGAAATATTTTGACTCTGATGATATAACAGTTATATCAAAATCGCTTTGCTTTCTAATATGCCTGGCACATGTGATGCCCGCTATGCCATTACCTATGATGATTACTTTTTTAGGCATTGGTAAAATATTTGTGTATCATGTTACAATATAGCATTTAAAAGGATTTTTTTAAGTTCGCACCTACGAAAAACGGATATTATTCATGAAGAAAATATCCGTTTTTATCCAACTATCTACGTAGATGATTGTGAATCCTTACAAAATTATTTTTGTTCGTTCAAGTTCCAGTTATAATCTAAATAATCAATTTTAGCACTTGCATTTAACTTGGGAGATGAGAATTTATTTATGAATTCAATTTTGCTTTGCCCTTTTTCAAAATCTCCGGAATACCATTTAAAAATAGAGGATAATTTAGGATTAGTCGCAGATACTTTATTTTTATCATTATCTGCTAAAAACGCTTTTCCTTGTTGATCTAACTGCGCATTCAAAGTTTTTGCTTCGTAAGCTACATCTAATAATTTAGGGCAACTTATGGACGCACAATTAATGGCAAAATGGCTACGAGGATCTGCGAATTGCTTCTTAATGATTTTAAATTCAATTGTATTTAACGTCATACTTTTATTTCCGATGCTAAAAAACTTTTTATCCCATGCGGTATTTATAAAAATAATAGGATTTGCTGCTCCGAGTTCTTTGATGGATTTTACAGGATAATGGATGGTGATTAATTTAACTGTAAAAGCGTTGTATGCATTTATCCAGTAAGCAAATTTTTCATCCTTGCTCCAAGTGTTTGCAGGAGCATTGGCACTCAATTTTGCAAGATAGTCATTTAGTTTAGCTGAATCTTTTATAAAACCTTTATAATCGACAAATCCTGCCTTATTTACATGTTTTTGTAAAAGATTCGTCCATTCTTCATGTGTGATAGCTTTGTTTCCTCCCTTCGGAATACCTGAAAAGCATGCTGTAAGAAATATTACAGCAGAAAATATCAAGAAACTTAATTTCATAATTTATTTTTGTTTTAGAGTTACGAGTTTAAAACATCGCTAGTTTTAGTAAGCTCTGTTTTAAAGTTAATAAATAACGTAATTTTAAAAGAAAGTCTTACAAGCAAAAGCGGAAAGCATCCACAAGATGATCAAATATTTAACCAAAGTAAATTCTAATATTTTTATTGCTGTTACATTGTTATTTGTAAACAACTGCAACGTATCTAATAACACAACTTTATCGTCAGAGCTTCTTCCTGCAAAAAATAATTTAATCAGCGGCATAAATATGGAGGCTCCGCCGAACGAAGTTGATAGCTCCTGTTTTACAAACATGCATCGCATAGGAGCAAAGTGGGTTTCCATTATTCCTTTTGCTTTTAGCAGACAAGGTCAAACAATAGTAAGATACAACGAAGGGAGACAATGGTGGGGTGAAAGAGAGGAAGGTATTGTAGCATGTATAAAACTGGCGCATCTCACTAACATGAAAGTAATGCTGAAGCCACAATTGTGGATAGGCGGTGGCGAGTACACAGGGCATTTTTCCTGCAAAACAGACAGCGCCTGGAAGGAATGGGAAAATAATTATTTAAAATATATTTTGCACAATGCATCAATAGCCCAAAAAACCAAGGCAGATTTATTTTGCATAGGAACTGAAATGGATGCCGCAGTAAAAGAACGTCCACAATTTTGGAGTTGCTTAATTGATAGTGTAAAAAAAATATACAAAGGAGAAATTACCTACGCTGCAAATTGGGTTTGCTTTAAAGAATTTTCCAGCTGGGAAAAATTAAGTTATATAGGAATTGATGCTTACTTTCCTTTAAGTAATGCAGTAACCCCAACGGTGGACGAATTACTTACAGGGTGGGAGCCGCATTACACTGATATAAAAACATTTACAGAGTTAAAAAAGAAGCCCATTTTATTTACAGAATATGGCTACAGAAGCATGGATAAATGTGGTGAGGCGCCTTGGCTTTCAAACAATACAGGCAACGTAAACCTTCAGGCCCAACAAAATGCATACGAAGCTTTGTACACAAGATTTGTTCCGCAGCCATGGTTTGCCGGAGGCTTTTTATGGAAATGGCATGTGAACGATTCATCTGCAGGTGGCTTATCTAACAACAATTACACGCCGCAAAATAAACCTGTGGAGATAATTATTAAAAAATGGTACGGCAGTGGTAACTAATTTAAAAATATTTCTTTTTGTATTTACAACTTTTCTTTTTTGCAATTATGATACTGTTGCGCAAAATAAAAGAATGGTAAAAAGTAAAAGCTATCAAATTCTACTTCAAAAACTATTGAAACATGATGTGCCTGAAATAAGTGTTGATAGCCTAAATAAAATAAAAGAGCCTGTACTATTGCTTGATGCCAGAGAATCCGGAGAATTTAACGTGAGCCATTTAAACAATGCAAAGTGGGTTGGTTACAAAACTTTTAGTATGGATTCGGTAAAAAACATTGATAAAAGCAAACCAATTATTGTTTACTGTTCAGTAGGTTACCGAAGTGAAAAAATTACGGAAAGGCTTCTGGCGGCAGGCTATACGAATGTCAATAATTTATACGGCGGCATTTTTGAATGGAAAAACAGGAAACTGGATGTATACAATGAAAACGGAATAACAAATGATGTGCACCCGTATAATTCAACTTGGGGAATGTGGTTAAAAAATGCAAATAAAGTCTATCAACCTTCAAATATTCTTATGGAGAAAAAATAGATTTTTCTTTTTTAATGATATATACATTGCAATTGCAACCACTAAATACTCAATCCCCACTAAATAAAAGTTTTCTTTAAAATCAACATTTCCATAAGCGTTGTAAGATAAAAATGCAACACCCATCCAAACAAATGCATATTTTTTATGTACTATTAACGCAAATGGCAAAAGATTTATAATATACCAAGGGTGAATGATTGTTGCAAAAAAATAATACAACGAGAAAATTATTAGAGAATAAAAAACAAACTCATGGAAGGTTAGTTTTCTTTTTACAAAAAAGAGGATGGCGTAAATAGATAGGAAGATTGCCATTAAAAACGGCCCAATAAAACTGATGTAATTGTATCCCTTAAGCCACCATCCAATTTCTCGTGCTACATAATACACAGATGCATTAAATTCAAAATTTTGAAAATAAAGATTGAGGCTTTTTGCAAAACCATCTACAGAACCTGTGACTATAAAGGGTAAAAACAACAATGCTGCTACACCTACAGCAATCAAAGAAAATACAATTCCTTTTTTTACACCTAATAAGCGAATAATAAGCGGTAACAGCAGTAATGGCAATAGTTTGGTAACAATAGCAAATCCCCAAAACACAGCAGCTATGTTGTATTTATTTTCAAGAATAAAATAAATACTCATCGCCACCAGCATTACCTGCATCACTTCAAAATGCGCATTACCTGCTCCTTCAATAATTACAAGCGGATTAAGTGCGTACAATAAAACCAACTTAACATCTGCATTTATTTTTTTTAAAATCTTTATTAAAAAATAAACGCCGATCAAATCCGCGAAGGCAACTACTAATTTAATTATTACAATACTTTTAAAAACAGAACTTCCGCCAATTAAAGCTGCAAAGGCAAATACAGCTTGCATTAGAGGTGGATAACAAGTATAAAACTGTGGGTGATTTATGGAACCATGCAATTGTGTTAAGTATCCATAGTTGGAACTAGTATCTTTTAATGTGGAGAGATAATCATTTGGTGTTGAAAGCAACGGATTCTGTCCATGTACTATCAATTGTCCATCCCAAATAAATCTATATACATCATCGCTTAGAGAAGGCATTATAAATGATGAGCCAATTCTTAAAATAACTGCGCCAAATAGAATTTGTTGTATTGAAATTTGTTTTATATAATAATAAAAGATGATGAATATACCATGGAGCAAAACCTGCCAAGCCAATAAATCATTAAAATCTTTACGGGAAATAAAATACTGACCGGCAAATAATGTAATGGCAAAAAGCACCATTAGCAATGAATAAAGCTTAAAGAAGTTTTTATTTATAAAAGCACTTTCAGGCATATTTGAAAATAGTTTTTATTATTTTAATACCTGCGAGGATGCTTCCCTTCAAAGTGCCGCTCACCTTACTTTCGCCTCCTGCTCTGTTTTTATATCTTACGGGAACATTTAAGCAAACTAATTTATGTTTCACAGCTTTCACCTGCATTTCAACGGTCCAACCATAATTTTTATCTTCCATTTGTAATTTCTCCAAAGCTTCCCATTTAATAGCTCTAAAGGGCCCAAGATCGGTAAACCTGTGTTTAAAAAATATTCTGATGAGAAACACAGCAAGCCAATTTCCAAAAACCTGTTGAGGCGTCATGCTACCGGGTTTTCTTAATTCCTTTACGCGGCTGCCAATAACCATATCAACTTTCTCAAAAATAATAGGGTTTAAAAGATGTTCTATATCTTCAGGATAATCACTGTAATCACCGTCTAAAAAAACAACAATGTCACAACCGCCGGTGTTTCTTATATAATCAAGACCTTTTAAACAAGTAATGCCATAACCCGGGATTTTTTCAAGAAGAACAGTGGCACCATTTTCCTTTGCAATTTCAGCAGTATTGTCATTGCTGTTGTTGTCTACAACAATTATTTCTCTGCAAATACCTAGTGGAATTGCGTTTAATACCAATGCAATACTTTTCTCTTCATTTACTGCAGGAATAATAAGCTTAATAATTTTGTTGTGATACATTTTGAACATATAAAAACTAAATAAAATTACGACTGGTAAATATCATTAACATTTAACGATTTCTGAAACCATTCATATTTACTTTGCGTAATTTCATCAAGGTTAAAAACTTATTATGAAAAAAATCATCTTTACAATTTGCAGTTTATTATTAATTATAAGCAATACGAATGCACAGGTCAAAAACTTACAGGGTTACTTTCAACAAATAGATAAATTTTTATCTGCTAATGTGAAAGCTGGAAAGGTAAATTATAATGGTATAAATGCTAATAAATCTGATTTGGATGCACTTGTCAGTTTTTTATCTACTAAGCAAAAGTTTGCTACCTCAACTGACGAAAAAGCATTTTATTTAAACAGTTACAACATTTTGGTCATAAAAGGAATTATCAATAATTATCCTACAAAAGGACCAATGGAAATAGCAGGATTTTTCGATAAGAAATTTTATACCATCAATGGAAATAATCTTACATTAAATAATATTGAGAATGATATTGTCCGCAAAAAATTTAATGACGCACGCATACATTTCGCACTAGTATGTGGGGCTAAAAGCTGCCCTCCTATTCAATCTTATGCGTTCAGACCGGAGAAGTTAGATGCTCAATTAGATTTTGTTACGAAACAAAGCATACAAAATTCAAACTTTACTAAAATAGATGTAAAAAGTAAAAAAGTTTCTGTGTCAATGCTGTTCAATTGGTATAAAGATGATTTCACAAAAGCAAAAGGAAGTGTTTTGAATTTTTTAAACAGTTTTTTAAAAACTCCGTTGCCCGCAAATACTGTCATTGAAAATTATACATACGATTGGGCGTTAAACGGGTAATAGAATTACTCAATAAAGAAAAAAACACCGGAAGTATAAAGTTTTCGGTGTTTTTTTTGATGTTATAACACTGAATAGATAAGTTTGCTTTTCAACT
>JANXTN010000145.1 GCA_025352435.1 Ferruginibacter sp.
ACAAAAATCCCGGCTACAAATGCAGCCGGGATAATCTCTAAATTTGTCAACCTATTCTAGGACGTTTCAATAAGAAACGAGTTTTATCCCAATTACACTATAAATAACCGTCACAGCAAATAAGCCTCTTTTTCGAAAAGATCCTTTTTTTTAAAAGCTGTGAAAAGGAGATGCTATTTCTTATATGAAGTTTGAAAGAAGGATATCATTGTCAGGTGGAAAGAGAGAATAAAATTGTTAGCTACCAGGCCTTAATAGATTTCCCGTTGTACATTTTCATAAAATACAATCGCTTATTTTCAAAATAATCCGGTATCTGAGTTTTTTTGTTTACGTACACAGCTTTAAAGTTATAGTCGTTAAATACTTTGTAGGCAAATTCGTTTAAGTGGCTCATAAAGTCATCTGGATACCTGGTAATTAATCGTGCAAAAACATATACTGACTCATAACCTTTGTAGGCCATATCTGATGGAACGCCTTTATATTTTTTTGAGTAAACTTGAGTGATTTGTCTAGTGTATGAGTTCGCTTTGTTATTGATAAAAGCTGTTGTGTAATAAATTGGAAAATCTTTTAGGGAACTTTTTTTTAAAAAAGAAAAACCATCCCAGTTGGGCATTCCTACAACTTCTAAAGGATAGGTATCTTTCAATTTATAAGCGGCATTTACCAAGCCGTTAGCAAAGGCTTCATTCAAACTTCCACCAATGATTACTGTCTTCCTGTTACTATCTAAATTTGAAACTAATTTACTAAAATTGTCTTCCAAGTTTATTGTCAGAATATTGAGTAACGGTTTTCCGTCGGTTCCATTTATCATTTTAAAATAGTCAGCGATTTTATCTTCCTGAGAGCCTCTTTTTCTGCAGAGAAAAATCTTATCTGTACCATGGTTTTGTAGTAGATAGCTATATATTGCTTCGCAGTGTGCTCTCAATGTAGGATTTACAATTACCACAAATGGGTTATCGACAATGCCCGCATCGTTTGGATAAGTTGCTGAGACAAAGGGGATATTTTTTTGTTTAGCAAATTTTGCAAGATCAATAAAATCGACATCCTTTACTGACCCAATAATTAAGTCTAAACTATCTAGCTTGTGATTTGTAATGAGCCAAGGAATATTATTTTGATTAGCCTTTGAATCAAATAAAGTAGCTATAATATTACCATTTGGCAGAGGCAAACTATCGAGTGCTATTTCTGCACCTTGAACAAAATCCAAACCTTGCTGTGTAAATTTTGGAAATTTTTTACCGTAATTATATTCATTGTTTGAAAATACAGAATCTAAATAGAGCGCTGAAAAAATACCAACCCGATATGTTTTTAAAGGAGCTTGTTGTGCAAGGCTATTTGAGAGAATGAATAATAAAAATCCTATTGTAAATGGTATACTTTTTTTCATAACTACATTTTGATTCTTCGTCTTGCTTTTAAATTTCTCTTTATTCCCACTCAATGGTTGCAGGTGGTTTGCTGCTTATATCATATACAACTCTATTTATTCCCTTCACATTGTTTATAATTTCATTGCTTACTTCAGCAAGAAAATCATATGGCAAATGCGCCCAATCAGCAGTCATACCATCCACTGATGTTACTGCTCTTAAAGCTAGTGTAAATTCATAGGTTCTTTCGTCACCCATTACGCCCACTGTTTTTACCGGAAGCAGGATTGTGCCAGCTTGCCAAACCTTGTTATACAAATCATGTTTCTTTAAGAGGGACGTGTATATAAAATCTGCTTCTTGCAATAACTGTACCTTTTCTTTTGTTACCTCTCCTAATATTCTGATGGCAAGGCCAGGACCAGGAAAAGGATGTCTTCCCAATATTCGGGCGGGAATTCCTAACTCAGCACCAATTTTTCTTACTTCATCTTTGAAAAGTGAACGTAACGGTTCTACAATTTTTAAATTCATTTTTGGCGGAAGGCCACCAACATTGTGATGCGATTTAATAGTAACGGCAGGCCCATGAACCGCCGCAGATTCAATTACATCAGGATAAATTGTACCCTGACCCAAATAACTAATACCGGTGATTTTTTTTGCCTCTTCGTCAAATACATCTATAAAACTTCCGCCAATCGCTTTTCTTTTTTCTTCAGGATCTGTTTTGCCGGCAAGGCTATTGTAAAATTGTTCAGAAGCATCAACGCCCTTTACATTTAATCCAAGTTCTTTGTAAATCACTAATACTTGTTCAAATTCATCTTTACGAAGCACGCCGTTGTTTACAAAAATGCCA
>JANXTN010000149.1 GCA_025352435.1 Ferruginibacter sp.
GAAGGAACCGGATGGATGGAAAAAATTCTGCAAAAAATAGAGACCGGTAAAGGGGAGATGAATGACATTGATTTGTTGTGGGATATTCAAAGAAAAATTGAAGGGAATACGATTTGTCCGTTGGGTGATGCCGCTGCATGGCCGGTGGCTGCTGCAATCAGACATTTTAGAGATGAATTTGAATGGCATGTAAACAACCCTGAATTGTGCTTGACAGAAAATTTCGGATTAAGACATTATGCAGATGAAATACATGTGCCGGTAACGGTCTAAAACATTTTACACTACAGCCGTTAAAACTAATTAATTTCAGTTTTTTAGGTGTCAGAAAATAATACAATATGGCGGAAGAGATAAAGAAATCAACCTTTACAGTTACCGTAGATAATATAACACTTGAAGTTGCACCCGGTACAACTGTGCTAAATGCTGCACGCATGATTGGTGGCGATGTTACGCCCCCTGCTATGTGTTATTACAGTAAGTTGGAAGGCAGCGGTGGCAAATGTAGAACATGTTTGGTGGAGGTATCAGCAGGTTCAACAGCCGACCCCCGACCAATGCCGAAATTGGTTGCGAGCTGCCGTACAACGGTTATGGATGGTATGATTGTAAAAAATATTACCAGTGAAAAAGTACAGGATGCCCGTGCTGGTGTTGTGGAATTTTTATTGGTAAATCATCCGCTTGATTGTCCTATTTGTGACCAGGCAGGTGAATGTCATTTACAGGATTTAGGGTACGAACATGGTCGTGCAGGAACACGGTATCAGTTTGCAAGAAGAACATTTGTAAGAGAAGATATTGGGCCATACATACAGTTACACATGACGAGGTGCATACTTTGTTACCGGTGTACTTATGTGGCCGACCAAATTACTGAAAAGCGTGTTCACGGAATTGTTGATCGTGGTGACCATGCTGCGATTTCAACTTATATTTCAAAAGCTGTGGACAATGATTTTAGTGGAAACATGATTGATGTTTGTCCGGTAGGCGCATTAACAGATAGAACATTTCGATTTAAAAACAGAGTTTGGTTTACAAAGCCTGTAGATGCATATCGCAACTGCGAAAACACGAAATGCTGTGGCAAAGCAACTTTGTGGTTAAGAGGCAATGAAGTATTTCGGGTAACGGCACGCAAAGATGAGTGGGGAGAAGTGCAGAGCTATGATGGCAAGCCAGGATGGATTTGTAACACTTGCAGATTTGATAAAAAAGAAACGGCAGACTGGACAATAGAAGGTGTAACGAGTATCAGTCGTCACTCAGTTGTAGGCGCTAATAAATATAAAGTATTAGAAAAGCCACAGGAAACAATGACGAAGGTCATGAGTGGTCGAAGCCCCAAATTATTGATGGATATACATTCTGTAAGCGAAGTAAACAGGGAAGGAATGGAGTTAAGTGAAATAAACGGACCGGCTCATTCCACTGATTTTAATAACACAAAATGATTGTGACCAACGAGCATATTAAAAATACCATTATTACTTATTTTAAAGATAAGCCTGTAAACCGTGTTTGGATTTTTGGGAGTTATGCCAGAGGTGAAGCTGAGGATTCAAGCGATGTTGACGTCCTTGTTGATATTGCTAAGGAAAGCAACGTTGGACTAGATTATTTTGGATGGCATACTGAGCTAGGGGAAAAATTAAATAAGAGTGTAGATGTGTTGAGCTACGGTTGGGTAAATAAACATATTTGGCCCACAGTGCAAAAGAAGATGCAGCTTATTTATGAGAGATAAAATCAGCAATAAAGCGAGACTGCTTCATATACTTGATGCGATTGGATATATACAAAAGCCTTAGTTGGAAAAAATGAAGAAAGCTTTTTATACGACTTTATCTTGAACACAGCGGTTGTAAAATGGTTTGAAATTATTGGTGAATCAAGTACTAAACTCACCAAAGATTTTAAGGCTGAGAACAGTACAGTTGAATGGGCCAAAATAGAGGGATTAAGGCATGTTCTGGTACATGAATATTTTGGAATAGATTTACAAAGAGTGTGGATTTTATACACTGATTTCATACCGGAATTAAAAAACAATATTGAGAATTTTTTAAAAGACTAAGATTAATGTTCCTTTCAATAGAGCTCGCAACCATCATAGAAAAATTAGTCCTTATCGTAATTGTGGTAATGGGTTCGCTGGTAATAGCCATGTATACCACATTTGCTGAAAGAAAGGTTGCAGGTTGGCTGCAAGATAGACCCGGACCAAATAGAGCAGGTCCATTTGGAATGTTTCAACCATTGGCTGATGGACTAAAGCTTTTTTTTAAAGAAGAAATTATTCCAAACTTTTCATCGAAGGCACTTTTTATAATGGGTCCGGCATTGGCAATGATGACGGCAATTATGACAAGCGCTGTTATTCCTTGGGGAGATAAAGTGATTCTGTTTGATAGAGAAATTTCTTTACAGATAGCAGATATCAACATTGGAATATTGTATGTTTTTGGGGTAGTAAGTTTAGGTGTTTACGGCATTATGATCGGTAGCTGGGCAAGTAACAATAAGTACTCCTTAATGGGAGGTTTGCGTGCTGCATCCCAAATTATTAGCTACGAGCTTGCCATGGGTATTTCATTGATTGCATTGCTCATGTTTACCGGTACACTAAGTTTAAAAGAAATGGTTTTGCAACAGCAGGCAGGCCATTGGAATATTATTTATCAGCCATTAGGCTTTTTAATTTTTATTATCTGTGCCTTTGCGGAATGTAACCGTACACCATTTGATTTAGCCGAGGCAGAAAGTGAGTTGATTGGAGGTTATCATACTGAGTACTCATCTATGAAACTGGGCTTTTATCTTTTTGCTGAGTATATAAATATGTTTATTAGCAGTGCGGTAATGGCAAGTCTATATTTTGGCGGTTATGATGTGCCCTTCTTTAATGAAGCTGCACATGCAGATATGGGTAACTGGCTTGCTTTAATTGGAATTGGTGCTTTTTTAATAAAAATCGTAATCTTCATTTTCATATTTATGTGGGTACGGTGGACGATTCCAAGATTTCGTTACGACCAACTGATGCATTTAGGATGGAGAATATTAATACCATTAGCTTTATTCAACATGCTTGCAACAGGTGGAGCCATATTGTATTTTGGGAAATAAACTTTTTTAAAGAAAATTATAATCGCAATAAATAAAGAATATTAAACCACTATTTTTGCAACCATTGAAAATACTATGCAGGCATTAACAAACAGAGCAGAAAGTGTAAACCGCAAGCCCATGAATTTTTGGGAGCGTATGTATCTTCCCGCTATTTTCAAGGGAATGTTAATCACTTTCAGGCATATTTTTACTAGAAACCCCACCATACATTACCCTGAACAAAAAAGAACTTTTAGCCCGGTATTTAGAGGCTTGCAAATATTAAACAGAGACGAAGAAGGTCGTGAAAACTGCACAGCATGTGGTTTGTGCGCTGTTGCCTGTCCTGCAGAAGC
>JANXTN010000152.1 GCA_025352435.1 Ferruginibacter sp.
GATCGTAACAAATGTAAACGCCCACTTTTGCATATTTAGTTTGAAATACAGGATAGCCAAGGTTCCCGGGTTTAAAGAAAAATTTTTCCCAAAAGCCTCCCGTATGCGGTATATGATTTTTACGGTATTTACCAAGATATGTGCCGTCTGCATCTATTACTGCTGCTGTGTTATAGAGAATACCTGCCTGTTCTTTTTCATACACTGGAACAATAATTACCATGTTGTATTTTTTTGCATAAATAGCCAGACGGTCGGTTGTTACACCGGGAACTGTTTCTGCCGAAGCATACCATTTGCTATCCTGCCCCGGACAGAAATAGGGTGTATTAAAAATTTCCTGAAAGCAAAGAATTTGCACACCCTTTTCTCCTGCTTCTTCAATAAAACGAATATGTTTTTGAAACATTGCTTCCTTAATTTCTTCAATCGTCCCCTCACCTTCTGTTTTCGGAAGACTCATTTGTATTAAACCTGATTTTATAATTCTTGGCATGCTGCTTTATTTAAAAATGACTACTGCTTCAATTAATTAATTCAAAATTTATAATTCATAATAATTTATAAATACTGACTTACTTTTTTTCTCTTAATAAACTGTCCATATCCTTTTTCTAACAGACATTCATTATTATCTATTGCAACTTGTCCACGTAATAAAACCGTTTTTACTTTTCCTGTTACTTCCCATCCTTCATAACCACTGTAATCTACATTCATGTGGTGTGTGGCGGCGGATAATGTATGTCTCTCATTCGGATCAACAATGATAATATCTGCATCGCTGCCTACCGCAATAGTTCCTTTGCGGGGAAACATTCCAAATATTTTTGCAGGATTGGTAGCCGTCACTTCAACATATTTATTTAAAGAAATCCTTCCTTTATTTACACCTTCACTAAACAATAATTCCATTCTGTTTTCAATAGCAGGATGACCGTTTGGAATTTTAGAAAAGTCATCTTTACCCATGAGTTTTTGTTCCCACTTAAAAGGACAATGATCCGTAGCTACCACCTGAACGAGCCCTTGGTTAATACCTGCCCACAAAGTTTCCTGGTCTTTCTTTTCCCGAAGCGGCGGACTCATTACCCATTTTGCGCCTTCAAAATCGTTTTCGTACAACGATGCATCTAAAAGCAAATATTGAATACAGGTTTCTACAAAAACTTTTTGATTTCTCTTCGTGGCATTACGTACTGCATTCAAAGCCCCTTCGCAGGTTAAGTGTACAATATAACCGGGACAACCGGTATAATTTGTCATATCTACAAAGCGTTCACTCGCCTCTGCTTCTGTTACTTCCGGTTGTGATAAATAATGGTACAGCGGCGAAAGTTTTCCTTCCTCTCTGTGCTTTTGCGTAAGGTAATCTATCATGTCGCCATTGGTTGCATGTACGTTGATAATACCACCATGCTTTTTCACTTCTTCCATTAAGCCAATCATCTGCCTGTCATCGATCATTAATGCACCTTTATAGGCCATAAAAGTTTTAAAAGAAACGATTCCTTCTTCTTCAATTAAACCCTTTATTTCTTTTTTTGTATCATCATTAAAATCGGTAACTGCCATGTGAAAGCTATAATCACCTACACAATTGTTATCACTTCTGCTGCGCCATTCTTCCAAGGCCAATTGTAAAGAATTGCCTTGTTTTTGTAAAATAAAATCAATGACCATTGTTGTGCCGCCGTATAAAGCAGCTCTGGTACCCGTTTCATAATTATCAGATGAATAGGTGCCCATAAAAGGCATATCTAAATGCACATGCGGATCAATACCACCAGGCATAACTAATTTTCCGGTAGCATCAATTTCTTTATCAGCTTTTATTGGTAAGTTGTTGCTAATGGCAGAAATGGTTTCCCCTTCAATAAAGATATCTGCAACATAATTATCTGTAGCAGTAATAATGTTTCCGTTTTTTATTAAGATACTCATGCTAGAATTGTTTGGTTGGATGGTATAGATGATCTCATAAATATCCGATACAAAAAGCCACTTACAAAAAAACCTATAAACCATGCATAGTTGTATAAATGCGAAACCCATTGTGGAAATAAATCAGGTTCAATCAATTTTATCTGCAATAAAAAGCCGGGTAAGTTTGGTAAAATTCCTAAGAGTAGCGCAATCACTGCGGCAAGGTTAAATCCATTTTTATATTGGTAAAATCCTGTGTGGCTGTACAAATCGTCTATAAGCAATTCTTTTTTTCTGATAAAAAAATAGTCTACAATCATAATTCCACCTATTGGACCAAGCAGCCCACTATATGCAATTAACCAGGTAAAAATATAACCGTTGGGATCAGCCATTAATTTCCATGGAAAAATAAGTAACCCGATAATACCGGTGATGTAACCGCCTGTACGAAAATTAATTTTTGATGGTGAGAGATTTGAAAAATCATTAGCAGGGCTTACAATATTGGCCGCAATATTTGTGGCAAGTGTTGAGATTAAAATTCCGATCATGGCAAGACTTACCACCAGTTTACTTTCAAATTTTCCCGCAAGTTCTACTGGATCCCAATGAGGGCTTCCGTAAATAATAGTAGATGCCGAGGTAACAACCACACCCACAAAAGCAAATAAGGTCATAGAAGGCGCAAGGCCTAGTGCTTGCCCTTTGATGTGGGCCTGCTGACTTTTCGCATAACGGGTAAAGTCTGGAATGTTTAACGACAAAGTGGCCCAAAAGCCAACCACAGCCGTAAGTGCGGGGAAAAAGAAAGAAAAAAAAGCGGGATTGTTTGCAAACTTTGAAGGCTGATTTAAAATGGGTCCAAGCCCTTTTGCAGCAACCACAGCCCAGCAAAATAATGCGATAGCGGCAAGTGGTAGAAAGATTGCTTTAAATACCAATAACTTTTTTATGCTCTCGACACCTTTGTAAACGATGAACATATTCAACAACCAAAAAAGTAAAAAACAAATGGCTGGAATTAACTGTGGCAGCAATGTTGAATTATTGATTGGTTGTAAAGCAGGATTCCAAGCACGCAGTAAATTATACAATGATGCGCCGCCGATCCATGTTTGAATACCAAACCATCCGCAGGCAACAATTGCCCTTAACATTGCAGGAATATTGGCGCCTTTAGTACCAAAACTGGCCCTCGCCAATACAGGAAAAGGTATTCCATATTTCGCACCGGCATAACCATTCAATAACATTGGCACCAACACAATTACGTTACCTATAAAAATAGTGAGTACTGCCTGCCACCAACTCATACCTTGGTTTATCATAGAGCTTGCCATGGTGTATGTTGGGATACACAAACTCATGCTTATCCATAATGCCACGTAGTTTCCTGTGCCCCAAGTGCGCTTATTTGCAGGTACTGGTGCAAGATCTTCGTTGGTTAAAGAAGGAGCAGTCATGGTAAAATTTGATTCATGGTTTTGATTTAATTTGTTTGTTTGAACACGGATGGAATGGATTAGATGGATTTTTATAAATATCAAAGATGATTAACGTTTGTAAAATAGCCCGCTTATATAGATCTTGTACTATTTATTTGAATTCGTTATCAAATATTTTTCTTTTTATTTCAGGTTTCTTTCCAAAATTTAGTAGCAACCTCACTTCCATATTTGTTGCTTTTAAATAATTTAATAACTGAACATAATGTTCATCAGCTATTGATGATGCAGCTTTTAGTTCGATAATGACTAAATCGTTTACAATTAAATCAGCATAATAAATACCTATTTCTGCTCGTCGTAATAAACCGAAATTGATTTTTGTTTTTGTACATTAAATCCCAATTTTAAAAGTTCAATTGACAATGCATTTTCATAAACTTTTTCTAAGAAACCATATCCTAAGGAATTATAAACAATATAAAATGCTTTGATTATTTTTTGAGTCAGTTCTTCATGTTTCATGCAAATAAATCTTTTAATTAAATCCTCATTATCCGTTTAATCCATTAAATCCGTGTCCCATTATTTAATAATTTGAAAAATCAAAAACTATGTAACAAATTCATCCGCAATCTTAATTGCCTCACTAATTATTGCGAGTCCTTCATCAATCTGCTCTTTTGTAACAATTAAAGGTGGCGCAACAAAAATGTAATTCCATCTCACAAAAGTATACATGCCCAGTTCTTTTATTTTTGCCACAACTTGGTTC
>JANXTN010000169.1 GCA_025352435.1 Ferruginibacter sp.
ATAAAGCAAAACTTAATTATCTGGAAATTCCCGTTTTGTTGAATATTAATGTAGGTCCATCAAAAAGAGTTAAACTACAATTTGGTCCCTCGTATGGCGCACTGCTAAAAGAAACTGTAGATAGCCTTAAAACAAATGTTAACAGCATTTATAAAAATGGTGAATGGAGCGCTATTGGTGGCTTATGGCTACAGTTGCCGTTGGTAAATTTAAGCGCAAGGTATAAATTAGGGTTAACTGATATAAATGGAATAGACAACAGACAGCAATGGAAAAACCAGGCAATTCAAATTTCTGCAGGAATTACTTTTTAGGATACACACTAAATTTTCATCACCTGCTTTTTTAGCAGGTTTTTTTTTGCTTAAATTGTAACATCATTATATAGAACTATGCAAAATATTAAAACTGAAGATTTAATTGTAATTGATATTGAAACTGCTTCTGTTTCTCCTGCCTTCGCACAACTTAGCCCTGAGTGGCAGGAATTGTGGAAGGAAAAAACAGTAAGAATTTTACCAGAGGGAAAAACAGCGGATGGATTTTACCCAATGCGTGCAGGCGTTATGGCGGAATTTTCAAAAGTTGTATGCATTAGCATCGGCTATTTTATTAAAGAACAGCAGTTGAAAATGAGAGTAAAATCTTTTTATGGTGAGGATGAGAAAAAGATACTCACAGAATTTCTTCAAACAGTTTCAAAAATTGAAAGCTTTAATAACAACTGGTGCTTTGCAGGTCACAACATTAAAGAATTTGACATCCCTTTTCTCTGCCGACGATTGCTTGTGAATAATATGCGAATACCTCCTTATCTTGATTTTCAAAACATGAAACCCTGGGAAACCAATATTGTAGATACCTTTCAATATTGGAGATTCGGAGACTATAAAAATTTTACTTCCTTAAAATTATTAGCCGCAGCCATGGGAGTTCCATCTTCAAAAGACGATATTGATGGGAGTATGGTGGGTGAACTTTTTCATGCACAAAACATAGAAGAAAGAAATATTAATTTAAAACGTATTGCTGCATATTGTCAGAAGGATGTTGTAACTACAGCTAATATAATTTTGCGCTTTAAGAATTCATCACTTGTACATGCAGAAGACGTAGAAATAATTACATAGATAGAACAATTTAAAAAGCTAATAAGGTCTAATTCGCGAGTAGACTTACATTTGTGATACTAATCTTTGAAAGTATTTTTGAAAAGCAAGAAACACAAAAAATGGGAAAAATAAGTACTGAATAATGAGTTGTTTTTTCATAACGACAATTCGATTTTATGAAAGTGAATGTACTACTACACACTTCGTAGCTGTTATTTATGTGTAAATAAATTACTAACATTTGCCATCATGGCAGCATACAGAGAATGGCATTTTGTTTGACAAATGAGCGGGAACATCAATTAATATTTATATGCAAAAAGGAAGTATTAGAGTACAGACGGAAAATATTTTTCCAATCATTAAAAAGTTTCTTTATAGCGAACACGACATTTTTATTCGTGAGTTAGTAAGCAATGCTGTAGACGCTACGCAAAAATTAAAAACGCTTTCATCCATTGGTGAGGCTAAAGGAGATATCGGCGAATTACGCATTGATGTTTTACTTGACGCTGAAAAAAAGACACTGACTATTAGAGATAGAGGTGTAGGTATGACAGAAGAGGAAGTAGATAAATATTTAAATCAGGTTGCGTTTAGTGGAGCTGAAGAATTTTTAGAGAAATATAAAGGTCAAAATGAAAATAATATTATTGGTCATTTTGGATTAGGTTTTTATTCATCATTTATGGTGAGTGAAAAAGTAGAAGTGGTTACAAAAAGTTTTAAAGAAGGAGCTACTGCTGTAAGATGGGAATGCGATGGCAGCCCGGAATTTACTTTAGAGCCCGCAGAAAAAGAATTTCGTGGTACAGATATTATTCTTCATATAAATGAAGAGAGCAAAGAATTTCTTGAGCCGTATAAAGTAAAAAGTATTTTAGAAAAATTCTGTAAATTTTTACCTGTACCTATTTATTTTAAAGACGTAAATAAAAAGGCAGAAGAAATAAAGGAAGTAAAAGAAGGAGAAGAACCTGCAGAACCTATTGTAGAAAAACCATTAAATAATACAACTCCTGCCTGGACAAAAAAACCTGCAGATCTTACAAAAGAAGATTACGAAAATTTCTATAAGGAACTTTATCCATTCAATGAAACACCTTTGTTTTGGATTCATTTAAATGTTGATTATCCTTTTAATCTTACGGGTATTTTGTATTTCCCAAAAATTAAAAACAGTTATGAAATACAAAAAGATAAAATACAGTTATACAGCAATCAGGTGTTTGTAACAGACGAAGTAAAAGATATAGTACCTGAATTTTTAATGTTGTTACAAGGTGTGATTGACAGTCCGGATATACCTTTAAATGTTAGCAGAAGTTATTTACAGGGCGATCCGAATGTACGTAAAATAAATGCACACATTACCAAAAAAGTTGCTGATAAATTAGAAGAATTATTTAGAAACGAACGTACAGAATTTGAACAAAAGTGGGAGAGTCTGGGTTTGTTTGTAAAGTACGGTATGATGACGGATGATAAGTTCCTTGAAAAGTCAAACAGCTTCTTTATAATGGAAGATACGACCGGTAAATTTTTTACAAAAGAAGAATATGTAACAGCAACTGCATCACAAAAAAACAAAGATGGTAAGCAGGTGATTTTATATACTACAAACCCTGTGCAACAGGATGCGTATATACAGCAAGCAACTGCAAAAGGTTATGTTGTGGTAAAAGCTGAAACATTGGTGGACGCCGCATTTATAAACACTGTTGAAATGAAATGGAATGATTTTATTTTTACGAGAGTAGATGCAGATATTGCTGATAATTTAATTGATAAAACAGAGGGTGCTGAAAGTGTGCTGACAAAAGAAGAATCAGAGCAATTGAAAAAATTGTTTGAGCAACGACAGGAAGGACTTCATGTAACAGTGGAAGTAAAAGGATTAAGTGCAGAAGCACCGCCGGTTACAGCAACTAGACCGGAGCAAATGCGTCGCATGAAAGACATGGCTGCTGCTGGTGGAGGTATGGCAGCGTTTTATGCTCAAATGCCGGATGAAGTAGCACTTACAGTAAATGGCAATCATCCAATTTATAAAAATATTTTAGCAGAAGCAGATGCACCACAACAGGAAAAGCTGGTTAAAAATCTTGCTGACTTGGCCTTGCTTTCACAAGGATTATTAACCGGTAAAAACCTTACACAGTTTATAACTAGGAGTGTGGAATTGATGGGATAGTAGTGAATGTTCGATGTTCAATGAATGATTTTCGCTGTCTAAAGAATTAAAGCCTGCAGGTGTAAAAAGCTTGCAGGTTTTTTATGTCGCTTATTTTAGTTTTACAAACACACTACCTTCTAAATATTGCTTTTGTTGAAAGTGAAATATTTCTTCGTAGCCCCAATATAATAAGACTTGTTTCTGCAAAGGATTGATGTAAATAATTGTCATATTTCTTAGATTATTTTCTAAACTTGTTTCTATGTTTTCCATCACTCCGCTCATGATCGTTTCATCAAATGGATTGAACATAAAAATGCAATCTACATCATCCTCTATGTCAAAATAAAATGCATCATTGTTATAGATTTGGAATTGTGTTGAAGGGTATTTTTCTTTTGAAACAGCAATATTTTCTTGAGCAGCATTGTACAATTCTTTTGATAATTCTATTCCACTAATCTTCTTTATTTCATACGAAGCAGCAACACACATTGCTCTGGCTTTACCACAACCAATATCTAAGAAATGATGAAAGGATTGGAGTTTTATTTCTGTAAAAAATATTTCTAACAAATCGTATGATGCAGGCATGTAAATGGTTGCATGAGAAACATCAATTCCTTTTTTTTCTAAATGGTTTAGATCATCTGCACCTGTTGTATTAATTCCATATTTTTTTTCGCCACGCATTTCATTTCTTATAATATGCCATGCAATTGCAATATTCCAGTTGCTAACGAGGTAAAAAAAGTATTTTAGAAATTGCATAATAAAAGTTGAAAAAAAAATAATGATGATGGGCTGCGGGATAAAAGTGGAAATACTTTTTGCTGTCTTTGAGCAAAAAGATTGCAACGGTTAGCCCGAACAAATGATGATCAGAGAGCAAATTTTTACAGCCCTAAAAAGATATTACATGTTAGAGAACTACACTAGTAACGTCTTAATTTTTATCGAAATTATTTTAACTATCTGACTTTTCGGATGCTCTAAAATCAACCACTTTTAACTGTATTGTTTTGTTTCCCTGCCATTCATTTTCATCTAAAGTAAAAACTATATCTACCGGCTTTTGATTTTGAAGCAATGAAAATTTATCGGCCATATTAAAACCGATACCATTTAAAATGGTTTCTTTATACCTTAGGACAAATTTTATATGTGCTTCTTTTACAATTTTTGAATATCCAAAATCACAACAGTTTTTTGCAATAAAAACAGGACGCATATTTTCCGGTCCAAAAGGCTCCATGCGGCAAATCATACTGTAAAAATTTTCTGTTATTTCCGCAAAATTTATTTCCGCATCAATAACAATTTCAGGGATTAAAAGTTTTGGATCAATCGATGCATCCACAACTTCTTCAAATTTGTTAGTGAAAGCAATTAAATTTTCAGGCTTCAGGGTAAGTCCTGCCGCTGCGAAATGTCCTCCGTAAGCCGTTAGTAAATCTTTACATCTATAAATTGCTTCATACAAATTAAAACCCGGTACACTGCGGGCACTGCCGGCAATAAAATCTCCACTCTTGGTTAGCACAATAGTTGGCTTGTGATAATGCTCAATGAGCCTACTGGCAACGATTCCCACAACGCCTTTGTGCCAATGCTCACTATACACCACACAGGTTTTTTTATTTTGTAACACCACGCTTTCATGTACAAGTTGCAGCGCTTCTTCTGTAATGCTGCTATCTGCCTCTTTGCGTTCTTTGTTATCTGTATGCAACATTTCTGCAAATCCTTTTGCCTTTTCCACATCCTGCTCAATAAATAACTGCACTGCTTTTTTTGCGTCATCCATTCTGCCGGCCGCATTTACCCTTGGAGCTATTATAAAAACAACGTTTGTAATTGTCATTGTTTTTTGTACGCCTCCAAGTTCCATTAAGGCTTTAATGCCAGGCCGTGGATTAGTATTTATTTTTTGTAAGCCATGGTATGCCAATATTCTATTTTCACCCGTCATGGGCACAATATCTGCAGCTATTGCAGTAGCTACAAGATCTAAATATTTATATACAATTTCTTTTTGTAAATTAAAATGAATTGTGAGCGCAGTAATTAGTTTAAAACCAACCCCACAGCCACACAAATCTTTGTAAGGATAATTGCAATCTAGTTGCTTAGGGTTTAAAACCGCTAACGCTTTTGGTATTTCATTTCCGGGTAAATGGTGGTCGCAAATAATGAAATCAATTCCTATAATATTTGCATAATCTATAAGCTCAACAGATTTTATTCCACAGTCAAGACATACGATTAACGAGAAACTATTTGCTGCTGCAAAGTCAATACCATCCTTGCTAATACCGTAGCCTTCTCTGTATCTATGCGGAATATAAAAGTCTAAATTCTCTGCCTGATAAACTTCTGAAAGAAAACCAAACATGGTGGCGACGGAGGCTGTGCCATCTACATCGTAATCTCCAAACACCAATATTTTTTGATTTTGCTTGATGGCAATTTCAATTCTTTCAACCGCTTTTAGCATATCCTTCATTAAAAAAGGATCGTACAGATGATTCAAATTTGGAAGAAAAAACTCTTTGGCGTCATGGTAATTTTTTAAACCCCTTTGGGTGAGAATTTTGCAGACTGTTTTACTTACTTTAAGGTCATCAAAAATTGTATTCACTTCTTCATTTTTGAAAGGAAGTATGTTCCATCTTTTTTCCAAAGCTTTAATATTTTCTGTCGGTTGTATAACGAACTAGGTCTTTGAGCGCATCAGCAACATTTGATTTTGGATATCTATCTATTATTGCTATGGCTTCATCCCGGTATTGAAACATTTTTTTCTCTGCATATTCAATGCCTCCTGTACTAGTAACTTTATCAATTACCCATTTAACTTTTTCTTTGTCTGTGTTCTTATTTTTTACAATGTAAATAATATCCTTTCTGGTCTGTTTATCTACGTTGCTCAAAGTGTAAATAAGAGGCAATGTCATTTTTTTTTCCTTTATGTCATTGCCTGTCGGTTTTCCAATTTTATCCGTACCATAATCAAATAAGTCGTCCTTAATTTGAAAAGCAATTCCGGTCTTCTCTCCAAACAATTTCATTTGCTGACAAATTTCATCATTTTGAGTAGTACTATACGCACCTACTCCACATGCAGAAGAAAGCAAGGAAGCGGTTTTGTTTTTGATTATTTCGAAGTATACTTCTTCGTTAATATTTAATTTCCTTGTTTTTTCTATCTGTAAGAGCTCTCCTTCGCTCATCTTTTTAATTGCTTCTGAAAGGATGCGTAGCTGTTCAAATTCGCCATTTTCCGTGGATAACAACAAGCCTTTAGATAAAAGATAATCGCCCACCAGCACTGCAATCTTATTTTTCCAAACGGCGTTGATGGAGAAAAAGCCTCTTCTTTCCATTGATTCGTCTACCACATCGTCATGAACAAGTGTTGCCGTGTGTAACATTTCTACAAGTGCAGCGGCCCTATATGTACTTTCATTAACCGAACCATGCAATTTGGCACT
>JANXTN010000174.1 GCA_025352435.1 Ferruginibacter sp.
ATACAGAAATAATTATGCAAGTCGATATATTAAACTCAACAGGCGGTAAAACAGGCAGAACAGCAGAATTACCGGACGAAATTTTCGGGATCGAACCAAACGACCACGTTATTTATCTTGCTGTAAAGCAGTACATGGGTGCACAACGTCAAGGTACGCACAAAGTAAAAACAAGAGCTGAAGTTCAGGGATCATCTAAAAAACTTCATAAGCAAAAAGGTACTGGTGGTGCTCGTAAAGGTAATTTACGTAGTCCTATATACAAAGGTGGTGGTACCATTTTTGGCCCAAAGCCGCACAAATACGATATCAAACTTAACCGTAAGGTGAAAGATCTTGCTAAGATGAGTGCACTTGCTTATAAAGCAAAAGAAAATAACATCGTTATCCTTGAAGACTTAGTGATGGATGCTCCAAAAACTAAAACCTTTGCGGGTGTTCTTAGAACATTGAACATTGGGCGTAAAAAATCTTTGTTTGTAGTGCCTGAGTACAATGATAATTTCTACCTAAGTCTACGTAACGTAGCGGGCGTTAACGGAACTGTTATCAGCGATATGAATACTTATGATATTTTGAACGCTAACGTTCTTGTATTATCTGAAAGTGCCGCAAAATTGTTTACGGAAGAAGCAGCTTCAGCAGAAGCTTAAAAAAATAATAAACTCGATGTATAAATTTGCATATTTGCAAATTTGCACAATTGCAAATTTTGAATTATGAAACCGTCTGACGTATTAATAAAGCCTGTATTATCTGAGAAAGCTAACAAGCAAGCTGAGAAGATGAACCGTTTCACTTTTATAGTGGACAGAAAGGCTAACAAACTTGAAATTAAAAAAGCTGTAGAATTATTCTATGGTGTACAGGTTGAAGAAGTGAACACTCAGGTTGTTCCTTCTAAACTGAAAGCGAAATATACCAAAGCCGGTTTTATAGTAGGTCGTAAGCCTGCAAAGAAGAAGGCAATAGTAACTGTAGCTGAAGGTGAAACCATCGACGTGTATAGCGCTGGATAAAATTAGTTTAATACAATTATAATGAATGGCTATCAGCGCCGCAAAGTCTGAAACATAAAACAAAATGGCACTAAGAAAATATAAACCAACCACAGCAGGTACCAGATGGAGAATTGGTAATGCTTACGCGGAGATTACAACTAACATTCCTGAAAAATCTTTGCTCGAACCACAGAAGAATACAGCTGGTCGTAACTCTCAGGGTCGTAGAAGTATGCGTTACATGGGTGGTGGAAACAAAACAATGTATCGTCTTGTAGATTTTAAAAGAAACAAGAAGAATATACCGGCTACTGTAAAGACAATTGAATATGATCCCAACCGTACTGCATTTATAGCTTTGCTATCTTATGCTGATGGTGAAAAACGTTACATCATTGCTCCTGCAGGTTTACAGGTTGGACAAACAGTTCTGAGCGGAGATGCAGTTGCACCGGAATTAGGTAACGCATTAATGTTCAAAAACATGCCGCTTGGTACTAATGTTCACAATATTGAAATGCAACCTGGGCAAGGTGGTATCTTGGTAAGAAGTGCAGGTACATCAGCTCAATTGAGCAACAAGGAAGAAAAATATGCGATTCTTAAAATGCCAAGTGGCGAGTTAAGAAGAGTTTTAATAAACTGTTATGCTACTGTAGGTGTTGTTTCAAACAGTGATCATAGTTTGGAAAGCGCTGGTAAAGCAGGTCGTAACCGTTGGAAAGGTGTTCGTCCACGTACAAGAGCTGTAGCGATGAATCCTGTAGATCACCCGATGGGTGGTGGTGAAGGTAGAGCATCAGGTGGTCATCCACGTAGCCGTAAAGGTAAATATGCTAAAGGTCAAATTACTCGTACTCGTGGTAAAGGATCAGATAAGATGATCATCCAACGCAAGAACGGAAATAAATTAAGTAAATAATTTTCATTGTTAAAATGCTCTGAAACGCTTCAGAGAAATAAACAAAAAACAAATACAGTATGAGTCGTTCGTTAAAAAAAGGTCCTTACATTGAAGCAAAGCTGGAAGCAAAAATTTTAGCGATGGCCGAAGGAAAAAGTAAGAAGGGTGTTATTAAAACTTGGAGCAGAAGAAGTACAATTTCTCCGGATTTTGTTGGGCAGACTTTCGCAGTACACAACGGTAACAAATTTATACCGGTTTATGTTACAGAGTTTATGGTAGGTCATAAATTAGGTGAATTTGCACCCACAAGAAATTTTAGAGGTCACTCAAACAAAAAAGGATAAAAGCAGTTAGCAGTTAGTAGTTCTTCAAGAACTAGCAACCAATAACTAATAATAAGATAAAAATGGAAGCAGTAGCAAAATTAAATAATGAACCTACATCACCAAGAAAGATGCGCTTGTTAGCTGATCTTGTACGTGGTATGAAGGTAGAAAAAGCACTAGCTGTTTTGGAACACAATCCAAAGCATTCATCAGTTCCTTTACGTAAACTAATTCTTTCTGCCATAAGTAACTGGAAGGCAAAGAACGAAGGTGCAGATGAAACTGCTTTAATAGTAAAAACTATTTTTGTAGATGCTGCAAGAGTTATCAAGCGTATGCGCCCTGCACCACAAGGTCGCGGTTACAGAGTCCGCAAGCGTAGCAATCACGTTACTGTATTTGTAGATGCGGGCGATGCAACTGAAACAGCAGTAAGAGTTTCTAAAAAAGAAACTGTAAAGAAAGAGATTGCTCCGGTTGCCGCACCTAAAAAGACAGCAACTAAAAAAGCAGC
>JANXTN010000175.1 GCA_025352435.1 Ferruginibacter sp.
CTCTTCTTTACTTTTTACATTCAGCATTTTTTCGTTAATATCATTCATAACGGCACCTGCTCGTCGTGCGTAAGGATAGGTAACATATACTGCGTTTCGCAGCCTGTTGTATTTGGCGTTTGCTGCAACCTTTACTGCTGAAAGCTTTGCATAGGTGAAAACATATTCCAGTGTTTTCATTTCAATTGTATCACCATCGTAAATAATGGCTTCCGTTTTTATGGTATCATGCACATTTGTTTGTTGCGCATACATTATTTGCACACTACAAAGCATGCAAACAATCAGAGACATTAAAAGTTTTAAACGGGCTTGCACGTTGGTATGAAAAAAATTTATCTTTATTAAAGTTCTTAATTTAATATCATATTCATATTAAAGTAACCTTAATTTTTTAATAAAGGATAGTAGATACAGGATAATGTGGTTTAACATTCAGCCTTTGTCAATTGATTTAATGAATTGCTTGAGGGTAATTGCTATAATCCTATGACCTTTATTTTTTTATTTATTGAAAATTAATACGCTTACGTTTCCTCTGGTCGAATTGTTCCAACTGATGTGATATTACTTTTCTTAACAGACAATATGGTAAATTTTCTTAAATTTACCATGTGCAAAATTATCTGACACATATTGAAATGAATCCAAACATTCGCTTTGGTAAACCTTGCATCATAAATACAAGGATTGCTGTACTTGACATTCTTCAGTGGCTGGGCTCCGGTATGACACAGAGTGAAATTCTCCTAGATTCTCCGCTGCTAAAGGAAGAAGATATTTTAGCAGCTTTACAATTTGCAGCTCATAGGGAACAGATTTCGAAAGTTATAGCAGCATAGTATGAAATTATTGTTGGATGCAAATTTATCCTTTAGGCTAGCACCAAAGCTTCTTTCACATTTCGAAGAGTGTTTTCATGTGGATCAAATAGGTTTAGAGTTACCTGCTGAGGATATTGAAATTTGGTACTTTGCGCAGAAACAAGATCTGATGATTGTAACTAATGACTCTGATTTTTATTATCTCCTAAATCAAAAAGGATTTCCTCCAAAAATCATTTTATTAAAAACGGTAAATCAAAGTAACGATTACATTTATTCTTTACTAATTAAGCACAGTAAAGAAACATTGGAAATGTCACAATCTTCAGAGTATGGATTTTTAGAAATTCCTTAGAAGATATAATGTGATAGCTAAAAAAACTTTAAACATATCTCATTAAGCATTTGCCAGCAAAAACATATAAAAGACAAAGGCAACAGAAAGAGAAAGAATAATTCCTGACTGTAGTCTGGTAAACTTTCCCCTTTGCAGCATACTTAATACCAAGCCAGTAGCCATTATAACAAGGCCTATCCACACCAAATTTATTAGTGGAAATACATAAGCCTTCACAGTTACATAATCAATGAGTGAATTAGATTCTTTTATTCCTAACCGGATTTTTTTATTTTCATCTACCCCAATAAAACGTACAAATAAATTTTGTGCAAAAACGGTATCATCTGCATTTACAATTCCTAAACTGTCAACGATCACCAAAGGTTTTGCAGCAAAAGTTTGTTTATCTTTCGATGTCACTGATACATCCGCCATTAACGCTACTTGTCCAGGCTCCTTCGTATATTTTTTATCTACCGGGTTATTTACAACTTTATTAAGCACCAAAAAACCGTTGCTGTAAAAAGTAGTATCTCCTACGTTTAATTTTACTTCACTAAACTTCGCCGTATCCTCTTCTTGCCCCGTTTTATTTAATGCGTAAGAAACATAAGTAAAAATATCTCTTGTTAAATATGATTTGGTATCCGGATTACTACTCATATTGTTATCCTTCATCTGGTAAACATCAGGCTCTAAGCCAAAATTTTCAATTGTTTTCCCGCTATTTTTATCTTTTCTCTGAAAATTTAATTTGTAAAATTTTCGGCCCTTTTCATGCCCTGCGGAATCTTTTAAAAAGGTTACCTTATAATCGTCAAGACTTGCAGGAACTTCACGTAAAAGCGTAAGATTTTCTTTAGGATTGTCCACTTCTTTTGTCATTGGATCTTTACCACTGCTTGGTAACGTAATACCATTTACATTGCTACTGCTAATAACTTTCTTGTTGCCTGCAGAAATCAAGATTCCAATCAACATGAGCATGAAACCCGCATGGGCAATGGGACTACCGGCTTTCATTATTTTTCCTTTTTGAACTGTCCAGATATAAAAAGCATTTGCTACCAAAGAATATATTACTGCAAAGGCAGCGACATACATGGCGCCTAAAAAACCTGCGCCCTGTTTGTAGTAAGTAAATGGGTAGAAAATAACGAGCAAAATCATGATGGCGACAGCAATTATCGTTGGCAACCAAATCTCTTTCACAAGGTATTTACCTGTTGTAATTTTGTACTTTAAATATTGAGTGATGGCAGTTAAAAAACCGAGTATTATTGCAACTAACACAATTACTTTATTGTAAGAAAACTCAATGTCTTCCGGTGGAGCAATCTTAGTACCGAATAATTTATTGTAAACCGGCACTGAGGTTTTGGCAATAATAAATACTGCTGTTAGAAAGAATACGAGAGAGCCAATGTACATCCAAAACTCACGGGAGTTGGTGGTTTCTTCTTTGTAAATCGTAGGGACTTTGTTATAATTTTTTCCAAGTAAAAACAGTGATGGAATTGCGAAGGCAAACAGGTAAAGTAAGATAAGCCCATTCATTGCCTTAAAAGAAATGAGCAATCCAAAAATTGTAAAAGAAATGTCTTCACCGGCTTCCGTAAAGGCATGTACAGAAGTATCGCCAAGTACGCCAGTTCTTGTAAGAAATGTGGAATATAAGATGAAAATAAATGTGAGAAATGCGAACAAATAACTTGCCTTTAAAGAATGACCTGTGGCTTTGTAAATTACCATGGTATGCATACCGGCAATTAATAATAACCATGGTACGAGTACTGCATTTTCTACAGGATCCCATGCCCAATAACCACCAAAGTTGAGAGACTCATAAGCCCATTTTCCACCCATCATAATACCCACACCTAGAATGGCAGCGCACATCAAAGTGTAGGGTAATGCTTCTTTTACCCAATCGCCATATCGCTTTGTTTGTATGCCGGCATAGGCGTAAGCAAAAGGAATAATCGTAGACGCAAAACCCAAGAATAAAACCGGTGGGTGAATAACCATCCAGTAATTTCTTAAAAGTACATTTAATCCCAACCCATCTTTTATAAAAGTTAAATAATTTGGCTGACCAAATATTGGTGCGTTTATTTCATTTCTCGTTAAACTAAATGGGCTGTTACCGAGTTTTATGTTGCCAAAATACATTCCCAAAATCATCATCAGTAAAAAAAACTGAGCAAAACTTACGACGGACATTACAGGCGCTTCCCACTACCTACTTTTATTAATAAGTAATATGCCCAAAACCCCTTGCCATATGGCCCATAAAAGAAAACTTCCTTCCTGTCCTTCCCAAATACATGACAATAAATATTTGTATTCCAACTCTAATGATGCATGTTTGTAAGCATACATATATTCGAACAAATGATTTGAACATATATAAAGTATGCACCCAAAAATTACAAAAACGCCCGCTACTTGTGTGTAAAATGCAATACGGGCAGTTTTGAGCCAGTTTTGCTTTTCAATTAAGTCTTGTGTTCGTGAGGCTGTAAAAAAAGAGATTGTCGCAATGATGGATGCTATAAAAGAAAGTAATACGAAAAAATGTCCTATATGTCCCGGCAATAAGTGTTCACCTTCAAATTTCATGTAAGCTTATTTGTTTCAGCAAAAATTTTATTTCATAGAAGTTTGCTCCTTTACTTCATTCTGTAGTTGCTGTTTATCGTCTTTATATTTGCTTGGGCACTTTAATAAAATATCACTGCATTCAAAGTGTTCAGCACCCATTTTACCTTTCATTACCAGTCTTTCACTTTTTTCGAGATCAGCAGGCTTGCTGTTGTGAAAAACCACTTTGGTTTTGCCTCCAAGGCTGTCAACGGCATAAAACGTAAGGTAATTTGGATTTTTTATGGGATCATATTCTACAGGAAAAGCTCTATCTAATTTTGCAATTATATGTACAAATTTACCGGGCTTTTCTTTTGCGGAACGTATTGTATCGTATGTAGAAAAATCTGCAGAAAAACTTATCAACCCTACTATCAATGCTGCTATGCCAACCAATAAAATTATATGTGTCTTTTTCATCTTGGTGATATTTTGCAAAGGTACTTTAATTGCACAAGCCTGATAGTAATTATTACCTAAATTTTGCTTTTGGTAAATTCGTTCAGTTTCATTTTTTGCTTAAAAAGCTTTGCTGTTAATATTAAAACTTGCCTTAACAGTATTACTTGCTACCCTATCTTTGCGAAAATTTCAAAAATAAACTAATGTTTGATCTGTCCCAATTTGACCCTAATTCCGTAGGCAACCCCAACAACAATATTTTCGGTCTTCCGTTTTCGGAAGAAGAAGCGGGTTTGGTTATTCTACCTGTGCCATGGGAGGTTACAGTAAGCTACAATGCAGGTACAGCAAGGGCTGCCGACCATATATTTAACGCAAGTCTTCAGGTAGATCTGTTTGATAATGAGTTCAAGGACGAATGGAGAAAAGGTTTTTTTATGCGCCATCCAGATAAAAAAATTCTCACGAAAAGTGATTTTCTAAGAAAGGAAGCTGAATTGTATATTAATTACATTTCTCATGGCGAAATTGTTTTGGAAAATAAGTTTATGTGCAAAACCCTGCGTGATATAAATGAAGGGAGTATCTTTTTAAACAATTGGGTATACGAGCAAACAAGAGATCTAATACAGCGGGGGAAGGTAGTTGGTTTATTAGGCGGTGACCATAGTACACCTTTAGGCTTTTTTAAAGCAATTGCAGAAAAGCATGAAAACTTTGGAATTTTACAGATTGATGCCCATATGGATTTAAGAAAAGCCTACGAAGGTTTTAATTATTCCCACGCATCTATCATGTATAACGCATTAAATGAAATACCTCAATTAAAAAAACTTGTACAGGTAGGCATAAGAGATTATTGTGATGAGGAACTTGAGTATATGCAACAAAGTGAAGGAAGGGTGGTAGCATTTTTTGATAAGGATATTAAGGAAAGACAATACGAAGGCGAAACCTGGAAATCCATAACTGATAAAATTGTTGAAACACTTCCGCAAAATGTTTTTATAAGTTTTGATATTGATGGTCTGAATCCAAAACTTTGTCCTCATACGGGAACACCTGTGCACGGAGGCTTTGAAGTGCAGGAAATATATTATCTATTCAAAAAAGTTTTGCAAAGTGGCCGAAAATTAATTGGTTTTGATTTAAATGAAATCGGTATAAGCCAAGATGAATGGGATGAAAATGTGGGTGCAAGAATTTTATATAAACTTTGTAATCTGCTCACACAAAGCAACAGTACAAATTGAAAAAATTTGAAATTGAAATTCCAAACGAAAGACAACCTACTTACAGCAAAGTTGCTTTCATCATCCTTACTTTGAATTTTTTTGGCTTCGGTTATGTTTTCATTAGAACTATTGGAAATGCAACTTTTATTGCAATAGCTGCGCTAATAATTAATGCAATACCCTGGCTATATTTTTTGTTGAATAAAAAGCACATTACTTCTCCTATAATAGAATTTATCTTTATTGTCTCTGCGTGTATTTGGATTTATTTTGGCAATTTATGGATGGGAATAATGCTGATGCTTTTTGCGGTGATGAGTTTTTTTACTAATAAAAAAACTGTTGTAACTGTGGATGAAAGTGGTGTCACATACCCATCATTTCCTGTAAAAAAATACTTATGGATAGAAATTATTCAGGTAATATGTAAGGATGATATTCTAACCATTGATTTAAAAGAAAACAAGTTACTTCAATTACATATTCATAAAAACTTGGCAAATGGTTTTGACGAAAATGACTTCAATAAATTCTGTAGTGTGCAAAAAGGAATAGTTATCTCATAAACCTTTTGATTTTCCTGTTTTATTTTCCTCACAATAAATCATCGTACTTTCGCAAAATGCAAATGCTTAAGCAATCTCCTTATTTAATGTACTCTGATGGGGAGGGTAAAATTTATGAAGATGAAACACTTTATACTGCCGGGAGAAGCGGGTGGGATGCGCTACCAATACCTGAAAGCGAATGGATTTTATTACCCGAAGGTGGGCAATTGTACGAACTGCCTGGCAGAAAGGGAATTGGTATTGATGTAGAAACAGGGGAGATGCGCATCTGCGAAAAAGGTTGGGCGGTTGCTGCATTTATTCCGCCTGCGCATACTGGTTTATACATTTCGGCTTACGAAACCATGCCTGATGCGCCCACGCTTCCATTGTTTTGTTACACTGCCGCTGGATGGCAAGATGAAAAAATATATGTCCCTGCGGTAAGAATTGAAGAAGACATCAGGCAAGAAAGTAAAGGTTTTGTAGAGGAAAAAATTGAAGATGGTTTATCTAGATTATTAGGCGCTTACAGTCAAAACCGATTGGTAAAACACTTGGCAGAAAACTGTTGCCTTACATACACTTGTCCTGCTGCAAGAAATTTATTTATGGGTCGTTGGGAATGTCCGGTACCGGTTTCTCCAGCCTGTAATGCAAATTGCATTGGTTGTATTTCGTTTCAGCCAAGCGATGAAACAATTGTAAGCACACAAGACAGGCTTACATTTAAACCTACGGCTGCAGAGATTGTTGAGTTCACTGTACCGCATTTAAAAACTGCTCCGTATCCCATTATAAGTTACGGACAAGGCTGTGAAGGTGAACCTTTGCTGATGTGGGAAACGATAAGAGAATCCATTATAGAAATAAGAAAACATACTCAGAAAGGCAGCATTAATATTAATACTAACGGTAGCATGCCAAAAGCGGTGAAAGCCCTGTGCGAAGCAGGTTTGAATAGTATTCGTGTAAGTACAAATTCTGCCAGAGAAGAAATTTATACTCCTTATTATCGTCCAAATAATTACCAATTTAAAGACATTGTAGAAAGCTTAAAAGTGGCCAATAGCTTTGGTGCATGGACAAGCATAAATTATTTCGTTTTTCCAGGAATGACAGATAGCATTGCAGAATATGAAGCGCTGAGAAATCTGATAAAAGAAACGGGTTTGAAGATGATTCAATGGCGCAATTTTAATATTGATCCCGATTGGTATCTTGGAAAAATTGGTGTTACAGATACAGGTGAGTGCATGGGAGTAAAACAAATGTTGGAATTAATACAGGAAGAATTTCCCGACCTTAAATTTGGGTATTTTAATCCGTCAATGGAGAGAATAAAAG
>JANXTN010000183.1 GCA_025352435.1 Ferruginibacter sp.
ATGATAAACCGTATCAAGATTAATTAGCGCTGCACCAAAAGCCTGTCCTATTGCCTGGTGACCTAGACATACGCCCAATATTGGCTTTCGGTCTGCATACATTTTTATCAGCGGCAATAATAATCCCGCTTCTTCAGGTATACCCGGCCCCGGCGATAAAATTATTTTATCATATTTATTAATATCTTCTAAAGCAATTTCATCATTCCTACATACATCAGGCTTCTCATCTGTAATTTTTTCTACCAGATGAACCAGGTTGTAAGTGAACGAATCGTAATTATCAAAAACAAGTATTTTCATTTTATTTATTAAACTTCGGATATTAAATATTTTTTGCCAATTAATTTGTGTCAGGTTAAATCGTCACAGCAGTTTCTATGGCTTTTTTTAAGGCACCAAGTTTGTGATTTACCTCTTCCATTTCCTTTTGTGGAACGCTTGCTGCCACAACTCCTGCACCTGCACGATAAGTGAGCGTATTGTCTTTACAAAGAAAAGTACGAATCATAATTGCATGGTTACAACTTTTATCAAATCCAATATAACCAATAGCACCACCGTAAAAACTCCGTTCATTTTGTTCAAAACTATTTATCAATTCCATTGCCTTGAACTTTGGCGCTCCGCTTAAAGTACCCGCAGGAAAAACAGCTGCCATAATTTTAAATGGATTGGTTCCATCTACAACTTTTCCCTGCACTTCACTCACCATGTGAATGACGTGAGAGTAAAAGTTGATATCCTTAAATTTCGATACAGCTACATTATCGCAAACCCTGCTCAGGTCGTTTCTTGCAAGATCTACGAGCATAATGTGCTCTGCATTTTCTTTAGGATCATTTTCTAATTTTATAGCAAGTGCTTTATCAGCCTCATCATTACCTGTCCTTCTAAAAGTTCCTGCTATAGGATGCACTGTTACCTTTCCGTCATCGATTATTACCTGGCTTTCGGGACTTGACCCCATCAAACGATAGTCTCCATAATCAAAATAAAATAAATATGGACCCGGATTTATACTGCGTAGTCTTCTATACACATTAAATTCATCTCCTGTAAAGTGTTGCTTAAAAGTTCTGCTTAAAACTATTTGAAATACATCTCCACGTTTACATGCATCAATTCCTTTTTGCACCATTTTCCTGTATGTTTCATCTTCCATATCGGTAAATTCTTCTCCTATTTTTTCGAAGGGAAATTCGGGCACATCCTTACTACGCAAGATGTTTTCTACACTTTCTCTTTTGCTTTCAAGACCTTCAAAAATGTTTTCACAAAGAAAAATTTCGTCTTTAAAATGATCTATTATAATAAAATACTGATACATTCTATAACGCATCAATGCAATAGAATTATATTCTGATGATTGGTTTACTTGGTTTTCTTTTGTAGTTTTAAAATTGATATTTTCAAAAAACTGCACAGCATCATAGCTTGTGTAACCAAACAGGCCCTGAGCAATTCTAGCAATCTTGTCGCTTGGAGCCTCTACATCAAAATTGTCAATAAAATCTCCAAGAATATCTACTGTTTTATTCCGAGTTTTCAATTCCTTTATTTCAGGCTTTCTACCGGGGAATTTATATTCTGCCCTTTCAAGATCCATGATCTCAAGCCCTCCCACCGCATTTATTCCAATTATAGATCTGCTGTTTTCGCCTGCGTGAGAATCAGTGCTTTCCAATAAAATAGTATCTCTAAATTTATCACGCATGCGCAGGTAAATACCTACAGGTGTGTAAAGGTCTGCAGGTATAGTTTTGCAGGTGGTGTTGATTTTTATCTTGTTCATTGCATAAATTAAAAAGCCCCGGCATTGTGCCGGGGCCTGTTATTTAAATATATAAATATGGCTATAGCACAATCCAGTTTTGACTGTACCACCACCATCCATTGTTATTTGTCTTATTTTTCATTGTAATGCAAATATGAGCGGAAGAAATGAAACAACAAAAAAAATCTATCTTTTTTCCTTTTAAGTAAATTGATTGCATCAATCTTTATGAGCGCTTTAACGCCGAAATACACTGCTTCCATGCATCTTTGCAGCAAAATTAGTCAATTGAAAACAACATTATTTTTCTTAATTACTGTAAGTACGCTTTGTGTAAAAGCTCAGAGAGTTGATAAGATCTACGTGAATTTATATACTGATAGTTTAAAAAAAGGAACGCATAATTATATCAATGTTGATGGCGAATTTGCCAACGGAAAATTTCTTCCTTTAGACAGCACAAAAATTCAGTTTTCTTGTCCGCAGGCGAAATTTTTTGGAAATAATTTATACATTCCCGCAGATTTTGCAGAAGATAAAGTCCTTGTAAAAGTAATGTTGAAAGAAGATAATTCCAAGTTCAAAGAATTTGAAATCTACATTAAAAAAATGGAAGACCCGCCCCTTAGGACACAAGAACAAATGATGACGGAAATAAAGAACAAAAGGAAGAAAAATTCATAAAAGAAAAGGCGCAATTAATTGATTGTGCCTTTTCTTTTGACTAAAATATTTTACGCAAATTTCTTTGCGTCTTCTAAAAATTTAGCAAGACCACTATCCGTTAATGGATGTTTTAGGAGACCCAAAATAGATTCCAGTGGACAGGTACAAACATCAGCACCTGCTTCAGCACACTTAATTATATGAAGAGCGTTACGAATTGATGCTGCAAGAATTTCTGTTTTATAACCTTGTATGTCAAAAATGCGACGTATTTGATAAATTAATTCAACCCCATCTGCACCCATATCATCAACTCTCCCTATAAAAGGGGAAACGTATGTAGCACCTGCTTTTGCTGCTAATAATGCTTGACCTGCAGAAAAAATTAAAGTACAATTTGTTCTTATGCCTTTATCGGTAAAAAACTTAATTGCTTTTACTCCATCTTTAATCATTGGTACCTTTACAACAATGTTTTTATGCAATGCAGCTAGTTTCAGCCCCTCTGAAACAATACCATCAAAGTCGGTAGAAATTACTTCAGCACTTATATCACCATCTACCATTTCGCAGATATCAACATAATGTTTCATCACCGCCTCAGAACCTTTAATGCCTTCTTTTGCCATTAAAGATGGGTTCGTTGTAACACCGTCTAAAATCCCGAGGTCATTGGCTTCTTTTATCTGGGCAAGATTTGCTGTGTCTATAAAAAATTTCATGAGAAAGAATTTAAATTATTTATGAATTAATTTTTGGAACATTTTAAATTAAAAGCAAATATAAGATTGAAAAAAGAAAAGGAATGACTAGTTCAATAATGTTAGACGCATATAGGCTAATAAAAAATATTGAGGAGCTTAATGAATGAATTTAAATGCCCCGCTATATAAATTATGATTCGATAGTTAGGAAAGGGTCTTAAATAAAAAATGGCAAGTTACTTACATCGCACCGCTCAACCATCTACCCTTGCTACCTTCCGGTTCTGGGGGAGTTCAACAGGAGCTGGTCGTATAAGACTTGCCGTTGCAAATATAGGAATGCTTAAATAAATAATGGTTCATAAAAAAAACATTTATAAACATTTAAACTTTTCAGTATTTCCAAAGTCGAATTGCAAATTATTCTTATGAAACTTCTTTATTTGGTCAAAACAGTATTCATCGCATTTATTGTGGTATCAACTTTTGTGGTTCTATATATATTCACTCAAGGCGAAAAAATTGACAACCATTTTTGAGCCGATCATCTTATTGACTTTAAAAACTCTTTCCATCCACTGAACAACTAACGAGTATATTCATACAAAGCCATTCTTCTTTAGAAAGTGCAATTACAAGTTGTATTTCCATCACCAATTTAAAAATCTTATTTCTTTTATTCTGTTAAGTCTTCTAAAGCTCCCTGCAATTCATTGTAGCTATGGCTGTCCTTAACTAGTTTGGCTTGTTGCATGCCCGTTTCGTATATTGAAATTGCACCTGCTACTTCATCAAGCCGTTCCAGTAATTTTCCCAAGTGATAATAGGAACCTACATAGGTGGGTTCATTCTGCAATATCTTTTCAAACAACATTTTTGCTTCTTGGTCATTATCAATTTTAATATATTCTAAAGCCAACGCATGTTGCAAAAAATTGTCATTTGGCGTGGCTTTTAAAAATTCTTGCAGTTGATCGATTCTATTCATTAAAAAAATTTTATCTCTAAAATAAGGGTATCAAATTCTAACTTATATTTGCGCATAGTTGCATAAACAACTTTTTTAATTTACGCACATGAAAATACTCGTTTGTATAAGTAGAACACCTGACACCACGGCAAAAATAACCTTCAGTGATAACAATACGAAATTTGAAACTGCAGGTGTACAATGGATCATTAACCCCTACGATGAATGGTATGCTTTGGTAAGAGCTATTGAATTAAAAGAAGCTGATCCGACAACTATTTTACATTTAATCAATGTGGGTGGTGCGGAAAGCGAACCTATTATCCGTAAGGCACTGGCCCTTGGCGGTGATGAGGCAATCCGTGTGAATACTGAGACTTCAGACAGCTTTAATATTGCTTCGCAGATTGCTGCTGTTGCAAAAGAAGGCGGGTACGATTTAATATTTACCGGCAAGGAAACAATTGATTATAATGGTTCATCTATTGGAGGTATGGTTGCAGAAATGTTGGATTTGCCATATATTTCTCACGCTATTAAATTTGATTTAGATGGTGCAAATGCAGTAGTTGTAAGAGAGATTGATGGCGGTGAAGAGACTGATAAAGCATCATTACCATTGGTTGTTAGTTGCCAGAAAGGAATGGCAGAACAACGCATTCCCAACATGAAAGGCATAATGGGCGCTAGAACAAAGTCTTTAAAAGTAGTTGAAGCAGTTGCTGCTGAGGATTATACTTCCATCGCTAGTTTTGATTTACCTCCAGCAAAATCAGGTGTAAAATTAGTTAGCGCAGAAAACCCCGAAGAGTTAGTGAGGTTATTGCATGAAGAAGCGAAGGTGTTCTAATTATCAATTAAAAATTATAAATTATCCATTATTATGGTATTAGTATTCATAGATCAACAAGACGGACACATAAAGAAATCTTCATTTGAAGCAGCGTCTTATGCAGCAAAAATTGCAGAGATTACGGGAACTACAGCTGAAGGAATTCTATTAGGAACTGTAAATGATGAAGTAGCTACTTTGGGCAATTACGGTCTCACAAAAGTTCATACGCTCGCAGAGGCAAACCTCAATAATTTTGATGCACAGGTATACACAAAAATAATTGCAGCAGCAGCTGAAACAGCGGATGTGGTTGTGTTTTCAAACAACACAACGGGCAAAGCAATTGCTCCAAGATTAAGTGTACGATTAAAGGCAGGGCTCATAGCAGGAGCTGCTGCGCTGCCCGATTTAAGCAACGGTTTTACAGTCAAAAAAACCGTTTTTAGTGGAAAAGCTTTTGCCAACATTACAGTTAATACTGCAAAAAAAATAATCACATTAAACCCTAATTCATTCAATGTAATAACTACCGGTGGAACTGCCGAAGTTGTAGCATTAAACATGACACCTGATGCACCAAAAGTTCAAGTAGTGAGCACTGACCTTGTAAAAGGTGAAGTGCCATTAGGCGAAGCAGATATTGTTGTGAGTGGCGGACGTGGTTTAAAAGGTCCGGAGAATTGGGGAATGATAACTGACTTAGCCCATTTATTGGGCGCAGCTACTGCTTGTAGCAGACCCGTTGCAGATATAAATTGGCGTCCGCACCATGAACATGTGGGGCAAACCGGACTTGCTATTGCACCAAATCTGTACATAGCAGTTGGTATTTCAGGTGCAATACAACATCTTGCAGGGGTAAACCGCAGCAAGACAATTGTAGTTATAAACAAGGATCCCGAAGCGCCTTTTTTTAAAGCTGCAGACTATGGAATTGTTGGCGACGCATTTGAAGTGATGCCAAAGATTATTGCTGCGGTAAAAGCATTGAAAGCCTCTTAGTAGCTAAAAAGTAATTCTACATTTTAAGCCTTTCCATAAACATTGGAAAGGCTTTTGTTTTTATATTTGCCCTTTAGAAAAATTCATGAAGAAGATAGAATTAGAAATAGTCGCACTTTCGCACAGCATAACCCAAACACAATCTTACGCAGTAGTTTTGGGAGAAATAAACGGCCTTAGAAGATTGCCTATTGTAATTGGAGGTTTCGAGGCACAAGCTATCGCAGTCGCCCTCGAAAGAATGAGCCCTAGCCGCCCTCTTACGCATGACCTCATGAAAAATTTTATGACGGCCTTTAACGTAGATATGCATGAAATAGTAATCAATGATTTGCAGGAAGGAATTTATTCAAAATTGGTGTGCAGTTCTGAGAATGATACTGTAGAAATAGATTCCCGTACTTCTGATGCGCTTGCATTGGCTGTAAGATTTGGTTGTCCCATTTATACTTACGATAATATTCTTGACCAAGCGGGGGTAATGATGGATGAAGAACTGAATCCGAAACAGGAAATGTCTGCAAACATACCAGCAGGTAGTTCGATTAAAAATGATAGTCTGAGGACAATGAGCCTTGATGAATTGAACACATTATTATCAGAAGTTTTAGAAAACGAAGACTATATAAGAGCCATTGCCATAAGAGATGAAATAAAAAGCAGAGGTAGGAATTAATGTTAGATATTAGATGAAGGAAATGAGACTTACCATCAAACAAAATGCATGTTTTTAGTAAAAAGAACAGACTCTACGGATATTTCATTTAAAAAATTAGTGGCAATGCTTGATGCATTTTTAGCAGAAAGAGATGGAAACATTCACGCATTTTATGCGCAGTTTAATAAACTGGACAGCATAAAAAATACGGTGATCTGTTATGAGAATGATGAGCCTATCGGTTGTGGCGCCTTCAAACAATATGATGAAAAAACGATAGAAATAAAACGCATGTTTGTAAAACCCTTACATAGAGCTAAAGGTGTAGCTACGCAGGTTTTACAGGAATTAGAAAAATGGGCGATTGAAAATAATTATTCTTCTGCAACATTAGAAACCGTCAAAAATCAGCCTGAAGCGGTAGCGCTTTACAAGAAAAACGGTTATACAATTATTCCCAATTTTGATCAGTATAAAGGAGTAGAAAACAGCATTTGTATGCACAAGATTCTATAACAATCAATTTTCACTACATGGTTGTTTTCCCAAATGCAAAAATAAATTTAGGTCTAAACATTATCTGTAAAAGAAAAGATGGATTTCACCACCTGGAAACAATCTTCTACCCGGTTCCAATTAAAGATGCGTTGGAAATTAATCATTCAGACGGATCGGAGGAAATAGTTTTTACCTCTTCAGGGAATAGCGTACAGGGAAATGATTTAGATAATTTATGCGTTAAGGCATTTTGGTTAATAAAAAAAGACTTCCCTCATATTCCAAACATAAAAATGCATTTGCACAAGCACATTCCTATGGGTGCTGGAATGGGCGGTGGTTCAGCAGATGCTTCAGCAGTTTTATTATTGCTCAATAATTTATTCAATTTAAAATTTTCTACAGAAAAGTTGCAGGAATATGCGCTGCAACTTGGAAGTGATTGTCCTTTTTTCATAACCAACAAACCTAGTTTTGCCGCAGGCAGAGGAGAACAATTACAAGCAGTAGATATTGACCTTTCAAATTATAAAATCTTAGTTGTGCATCCCGGCATTCACGTAAATACTGCGGAAGCTTTTAAAGGATTGGACCAAAACAGTTTCTCTAAACCGGGTGAATTGCAAAACAACATTTCGAATGACATTGAATCCTGGAAAACATCTATAAGAAATGATTTCGAAAATTATGTATTCAAGCAATTTCCTGAAATTGAAGCCATCAAAAATCATTTGTATGAAGCAGGTGCCATTTACAGTAGCATGAGCGGCAGTGGCAGCGCCGTTTATGGCATATTTCCAAAAAACAATTTGACCGATAAAATTAAATTTCCCACTCATTACTTTTGCCAATTGGTTTAAACGGTTATCTTTGAGATATTAAAACATCAACCATCATATCTTTTTTTCTAAGCAATCATTTAGATCTGCTTAACCATCGAGGATAATCTCCTTTACCTTCCTTTTTAATGAGGAAGGCAGCATCACTGAC
>JANXTN010000260.1 GCA_025352435.1 Ferruginibacter sp.
CACGAATATTTTCCTGTATAACCGTAAGGCCAGTGCGTTTGATGGCTTCTGCAGCATTGGCAACCACCGCGGGATGTTTGTCTAAAACCTCCTTCATATTTCTGTATTGCTCCGTTTGCACATACTCCATTGTGACGCCTGCATATTTTGCAACCACATCTTCCGCTGTTTTTTTAAGACGGTTGTGATGACTCAACAAACCTTCTCTTGTATAATCTCTCACAATAAAACCAATGGTGGTTTTTTCTGCAATACCATTTACAGAAACGGGATGCACAAAGCCTTCCCGTTTTTCTGTACTCTCCGGATTCCATTCATTTTTTGGCAACGCATCTACAATTTCTCCTGCAATTTTTATAGCATTTTTTAATTTTCCTTTTGCATAACCTGGGTGAGCAATTACGCCATTTATGATAATGGTTGCACCATCTGCACTAAAAGATTCATCTTCCAAACTGCCCGCTTCTCCCCCATCTAAAGTGTAGCCGAATTGTGCACCTACTTTTTGCATATCTATTTTTGCAACGCCTTTTCCAACCTCTTCATCAGGCGTAAAAACAATTTTTATATCGCCATGTTTTATGGTAGCATTGTCCATCAAATATTGTGCTGCCTGAATGATGATGGATACGCCTGCTTTGTCATCTCCACCCAATAAAGTATTGCCACTTGCGGTAATAATATCGCCACCGACTTGTGTTTTTAAATATGGAGATTTTGTAACGCTCAAAATTTGTGTAGCATCATCGGGCAATGTAATATCCGCTCCATCATAATTTTGATGAAGAATCGGTTTTACATTTTTTCCGCTGCAATCCGGTGCTGTATCTACATGTGAGCAAAAACAGATTGCAGGAATATTGGCTTTACCGCTATTGCCAGGTAAGGTTGCATACACATAACCAAACTCATCCAACTCCACATTTGCAAGCCCCATAGTTTGTAATTCTGCTGCCAATATTTTACTTAAATCTTTTTGTTTTTCTGTTGTGGGAAAACTGTTGCTCTCAGGATCGCTTTGCGTATCTATCTGCACATACCGCATAAATCTTTCTACCAGAGCTTCTTTATTTATCTGTATCATTTATTACTTTTTTGAAAACGTAATTTAGTTAAACAAGGGGGAACCGCAAAGACGCAAAGGATATCTGAAATCCAAAAGTTTTATTGCTCTAAACCAATCAATAAAAAAAGCAGCAATAAAGCTGCTTTAAAATATTCTGCGCCTCAGCATCTTTGCGGTAAAACTATCCTGCAATCTCTAACAATTCAATATCAAAAGCCAATTCTTTACCTGCAAGAAAATGATTGGCATCCAAAATAATTATATCGTCTTTTAATTCTTTTACAACTACCGGGAAAGGCTGTCCCTGTTCATTACTCAATGTCAACTGCTGACCAATTTCCAATTTCATATCTGCTGGCACATTTTCTTTTGGAAACTCAATGATGGCTGTTTCATCTGTTTCTCCGTAGCCATCTTTTGCAGCAATATTTATTGTCTTTTTATCACCGACTTTCATGCCTGGTAAAGCTGCATCAAAACCTGCAATCATTTGCCCTGCACCTACTGTAAACTCCAATGGTTCACGACCTATAGAAGAATCGAATTGCTCACCGTTTGTAAGCTTACCGGTGTAATGAACTTTTACAACATCACCGCTTTTAACCTCTGCCATAATTTTTTGTTTAATAGCCCCCTAAATCCCCAAAAAGGGGACTTGAGAACCCTGTTAAAATTTACTTTTCTTTATTTGCGGCTGCAATTTAATTAATATGAACATGCCTGCATTTAAAAATATATCCCAACTTTGAAGCTATGAAGCTACAGTTGTTGATTCTCGCCTTACTATCGATACTACATACCAACGTCTTTGCGCAAAAGCAGTCAGATAAAGTGATTACGGGTGCAGAGAGAATGGAAGTTTATTTACCATTACTAATGGGTAAAAAAATAGCGGTGTTTGCAAACCAAACAAGTATTGTTGCAGGTGTACATCTGGTTGACAGTTTGGTAAAAAGAGGAATAAACGTGGTAAAAATATTTGGACCGGAGCATGGTTTTAGAGGTACTGCAGATGCGGGTGAGCATGTTGTGGATGGGACAGATATAAAATCGGGCTTACCTGTAATTAGTTTATATGGCAATCATAAAAAACCAACAGAAGAGGATTTTAAAAATGTTGATGTTGTGGTATTTGATATACAGGATGTAGGCGTGCGATTTTACACATTTATTTCTTCGCTAGAATATGTACTAGAAGCCTGTTTAGAAAACCATAAACCGCTTTTGATCTTAGATAGACCAAACCCAAATGGATTTTATGTTGATGGCCCGGTCCTTAAACCTGCTTTTAAAAGTTTTATTGGAATGCAGGCGATACCGATTGTATATGGAATGACAATGGGAGAATATGCATTAATGCTTGCAGGAGAAAAGTTATTATCAACAAAAGCAAATGAAATAAACAGGGCAAATGTAAAAACCCAACTGACAGCCGATACGCCATTTCATGTGCAGGTGATTAAATGCAAAAATTACGACCATAATACAAAATATATCCTTCCTGTAAATCCTTCCCCGAACTTAAAAGAAATGCAGTCAATTTACTTATACCCAAGCACCTGCTTTTTCGAAGGAACTGTATTAAGTGAAGGCAGGGGAACGGACAAACCATTTCAAATTTATGGGCACCCAACATACAGCAAAACGCTATTTTCATTTACTCCCAAACCCAATGAAGGTGCCAAAAGCAGCAAGTGCTTTAACCAAGTTTGCTATGGTTGGAACCTCTCAGGCAGTATGGAGGAAACTTTAAAAAAAGTAAACAATCACATTCAACTTAAATATTTAATAGAGGCCTACAAATTGTTTCCTGGTAAAGACAGTTTCTTTCTTGCAAATAAGTTTTTCAATAAGCTTGCAGGAAATGATATTTTAATGAGCCAGATAAAAAAAGGAACATCAGAAAAACTGATTAGAAAAAGTTGGGAGAGTGATTTAACGAAGTTTAAAGCAACAAGAAAAAAATATTTATTATATAAAGATTTTGAATAAATAGATCTTCTAATTAGTGCTCATAAAGCTCAGGTAATTACCTTTACAGCATGACGGATAGTTTTAAAAAGTTGCGAATTGTTTTTATGGGTACTCCTGAATTTGCAGTAGCGAGTTTAGATGCATTGATAAAAGCCGGCTGTAACATTGTGGGCGTAATTACAGCTCCTGATAAGCAGGCGGGCAGAGGATTACAGCTTCAGCAAAGTGCTGTGAAAAAATACGCTGTAGAAAATAATTTAAATATTCTTCAACCCGAAAAATTAAAAGATCCTGTTTTTGTAGAATCGCTGAAGGCACTAAATGCAGATGTGCAGGCTGTTGTTGCTTTTAGAATGTTACCCGAAATTGTTTGGAATATGCCATCACTTGGTACCATTAATGTTCACGGCTCATTACTTCCACAATATAGAGGCGCAGCTCCCATTAATTGGGCTGTAATGAATGGAGAAAAATTTACCGGAGTAACTACTTTTAAACTTCAACAAGAAATTGATACAGGCAATATCTTACTATCCGAAAAAATTGCCATACAAGAAAATGATACTGCGGGAACTGTACATGATAAATTAAAAGAAGTAGGTGCGGAACTATTGCTCAAAACAATAAGGTTGCTAGCAGATAAAAAACTCACAGAAATTCCGCAGCAGCAAATTGAGTCCGAAATACAACATGCACCAAAATTATTTACAGAGATAGGTAAAATAGACTGGACAAAAAAGACGGATGAAATTTAAAAGTAGTTACTCCGGTAAATTTTTCTCCATTCATTACAGCCCAATTAATGGGAGCTGCGCCTCTATATTGTGGAAGTAATGAGCCGTGA
>JANXTN010000279.1 GCA_025352435.1 Ferruginibacter sp.
TCTGCCACTTTGCATAAACTGCAATAAAGCCATTTGGGCTGTCGCATCCTGCATAGCTACACGATCCGGCGCAAAATCTACATATGAAATACCTTTCTCAAAAGGTTTTGTATGATTGTTTTCCCATAAATGAGCGTACAATATTTTTTCAGTAAGTGTAAGTGGTTTGCCTATTAGTTTGCGTGCAGCTGCAATTCTTTCGGGGAAGTTTGCGTATAGCTTTTGAATCATTGCAATGTCGAATGCCATAATCTTGATTTGAGATTTTAAGATGGAAACTCAGGAATTATTTTAAAGAGAAACAAATTTTTTTTTCCGAGTGCTGCGAAATTACTTAAAAAAAGACCAAATTTTTAAGTAGATTAGCATAATTTTAAAATGTAGTTTGAATATTTGGAGCTGAGATCTATGAATAAAATAAAACATTTTATTGAGTGGCATGTTTTCGGAGTTTGTACTGCCATTGGTGAAAGGATGGGCATTGCAACCAGCACTATCCGTAAGTATTTTATTTATCTATCTTTTGCTACAATTGGGTCTCCTGTTATCATTTATTTTTTTCTTGCTTTTTGGATGAATGTAAAACGTTATGTTTTGAATGCCAGGAGAAATCCGGTAAAGTATTTGTGAAGTTTTTTATAAAATGGACTGCCTTACTCTAACCAATTTTTCCAATAACTCTTCCAACAAATCCAGCTTCAACATATTTGCCCCATCACTTTTTGCAACTGAAGGATCAGGATGCGTTTCTATAAACAAACCATCTGCACCCGTTGCTATTGCTGCTTTTGCAATTGTTGCTATCAGTGATGGATTGCCGCCTGTAATGCCACTTGTTTGATTTGGTTGTTGCAGAGAATGTGTGCAATCCATAATTACAGGAACGCCAATTTCTTTCATCCAGGTAATATTTCTATAGTCGACAATTAGATCCTGATAGCCGAAAGTATTGCCACGGTCTGTGAGCCACACTTTGTTGTTGCCGGCCTGGGTTATTTTATCTACCGCAAATTTCATGGAAGGTCCACTAAGAAACTGACCTTTTTTTACATTCACAATTTTCCCTGTTTTTGCTGCTGCAATAAGCAGGTCTGTCTGGCGACAAAGGAATGCAGGAATTTGTAAAATATCTACATATTCTGCAGCCATTGCAGCTTCTTCGTGTGCATGAATATCGGTAGTAGTAGGAACATCAAATTTCTTACCCACTTTTTTTATAAGCTTCAATGCAACTTCATCGCCAATGCCCGTAAAGCTGCTGGCGCTTGTACGATTGGCTTTGCGATACGATGCTTTAAAGATGTATGGAATTTCCAACCGCTTGCAGATGGTAGAAACCTTTTCTCCGATTTCCATTACAACGTCTTCACCTTCGGTAATGCATGGCCCGGCAATGAGAAAAAAATTATTTTTATTGTATTGCTGCTGCGCAAATAAAGTAGTGAGTTGTTTGTCCATAAAACAAAAATACGGTAATGCTATAATTGTGTAAAGAAACAGCTCTGTATAAACAATGCGTACTTAATATTTTCATTTTACATTTGCCAAAATTGAAAACTAAAAAATGGTAAAAGAAAAGATATTGGTGATAGGTGCAAGCGGGCAAATAGGAGTGGAGCTCACAATGGCACTGAGAAAAATATACGGCAACGCAAATGTGATAGCGAGTGATTTGAGAGAACAAAATCCTCTACTGGAAGGTACCGGGCCATATGTAAGTTTAGATGTGATGAACAAAGAGATGTTGCATGTTCAGGTAATAAGGCAAGGCATTACACAGATATATTTATTAGCTGCCATCCTATCCGCCACCGGCGAAAAAAATCCAAACCTTGCCTGGAGTTTAAATATGCAGAGCCTTTTAAATGTGCTTGATATTGCAAAGGAAGAGAATCTGCACAAAGTTTATTGGCCAAGTAGTATTGCCGTATTTGGACCCACTTCACCCAAACAAAATTGTCCGCAGCAAACCATTATAGAACCAACAACGGTTTATGGCATAAGTAAATATGCGGGCGAGTTTTGGTGCAATTATTATTTTAATAGATACGGTGTTGATGTTAGAAGCCTTCGGTATCCCGGTTTAATAAGTTACAAAAGCTTACCCGGCGGCGGTACTACGGATTATGCAGTAGAGATTTACCATTCAGCAAAAGACAAAGAAACGTATGAATGTTTTTTACAGGAAGATACTTATTTGCCAATGATGTATATGCCCGATGCTATACGAGCTACAATTGAACTGATGGAAGCGCCCAAGGAGAAAATAAATGTTCGCACATCTTATAATTTATCAGGAATGAGTTTTTCTCCTAAAGAAATTGCTGCGGAAATAAAAAAGACTATTCCTGAGTTTCAAATTGTTTACAGGCCGGATTCCAGACAGGCAATTGCAAATAGCTGGCCGCAAAGCATAGATGATAGTGTGGCTACGAGAGACTGGAATTGGAAGGGAGAATACGATTTGGCAGAGATGACGAAGGATATGCTGGAGAATGTGTAGAATAATTTGCGCTAATACACACTAGATTTTTTAAAGATACAAGCTGGTATTTTTTTTGCAATAGTACTTATGCACGTTTTGTTTAACGGCAAAGCAAAAAGTTTTAGAAAGAATCTTAACTTTTTTTAAATCATATAGGTTTTAGATTCCACTTACTTTTGCGACTCATATTCAATTCACTAAACAAAAAAATCATGAAAAAAATATTTTTAAGTGCAGCAGTAATTGCAGCTATGTTAAGTGCAAGTGCTCAAAAAAACACAATGACTCCTTTTAGAGTGAGTTTAGGGGTAGATGCAGTGGCGCCTTTTGGTGATCTAGCCAAAAGCACATCTTTTGGGATTGGTGGATCCTTAGAAGGTGATTATGCAATAGATAACACTCTGGCACTTACCGCAAATGCCGGGTACATTAAGTTTCTTCAAAAAAACAACAATGGTTTAAAGTTGGGAATAGTTCCATTGCTTGCAGGTATCAAGTATTATTTCACACCTCAATTTTATAGCTCTGCACAGTTAGGTGTTGGAATTTTTACATCAAATGGTTCCAGCAGTTCGGCATTTGCCTATGCTCCCGGTATTGGTTATAAATTCTCTGATAATTTTGATGGAGGTGTAAAGTACCAGGCTTACAGTAAAAACAGTGTAACGACCAACACTGCTTCACTTAGACTTGCTTACACATTCTAATTTTCAAGTTTTTTCATCTACTAAAACCTTGCTATTGGCAAGGTTTTTTTTTGACAAATAACTCTTGTAAAAGATTTTCAATGATTACTTTTGCAAAAAACAAAACAACTGATTATGAAAAAATTAATAATTGCATTTTTTATAACTGCCACATCTGTTTCCGTAAATGCTCAGAAAGTAACCAGGCCTACATTAAGCTTGGGTGGTGAGTTGGGTGCAGCTACAGGAAATTTAAATCTGTATTATGGGCTAACTGCGGGAGCTACATTGCAAGCAGATTTTGCTGTAGATAAAGATTTAGCAATTACTCTAAATGGAGGCGTAATTGATTTTGTAGGTAAAAAAATAAACAATAACATTAAATATAATTCCGTTGCTGTAGTACCTCTATTGGCGGGTATTAAATATTATTTTACTCCAATAGTTTATGGTTCTGCACAACTTGGTAGCTCAACATTTACCAACGGCATATTTAAAGGAACTAAATTTACATACATTCCGGGCATTGGTTTCAAAGTAGATAAAAATTTGGATATCGTAATAAAGTACACTGGTTATAGTGGTGATGGTGGCGCATTTGGAGCAAGAGTGGCGTACGCTTTTTAGACATCTATTTGTTTTAATGATAGGCTGCTTCAGATTATTGAAGCAGCTTTTTTATATTTTTAAATATGAGTTATTCTTACCTCGCACTGGGTGACAGTTATACCATAGGTGAAAATGTTTTGATTTCAGAATCTTTTCCTTACCAAACTGTTCAGTTGTTAAGAAAGAAAAACCTTTCTTTTTTTGGACCTGAAATTATTGCAAAAACGGGCTGGACTACTGATGAACTTCAAGATGAAATAAATAAAATTACTTTTTTAGAAAAGTATGATTTTGTAAGTTTATTAATTGGCGTAAACAACCAGTATCGTGGCAGAACTATTGAAGAATTTACGTTGCAATTTAAACAGCTACTTCAAAAAGCTATAAGTTTATCAGGGAATAACCTACAACATGTTTTTGTTTTATCAATACCGGATTGGAGCGTTACACTTTTTGCAAAAGAAAGAAATATTGAAAAAATTTCCGAAGAGATTGATGCATATAATAATGCTTGTAAAATTATTACAATAGCATTGGGTTGTAATTTTCTTGATATTACTACACAGCAAAAATTGGATGCGGCTAATGCAATTATGAATGCTGCGGATGGCTTGCATCCTTCTAAATTCGAATATGCTAAATGGGCTGAAAGTCTTGCTGATGCTATAGCAGCGGTTTGTTCGGCTTAAATCTTTCAGTAACAGAGTAGGGTGTTTAAAATAGTTAGTTTTATTTTATTTTATTAACCGTTATAATTGTTCATAGGTAAACTATAAATTATCTATTAAGGATTAAATATTGTTTCATTTCTGTTTGATACTGCTGCGCAATATTCGCCGCCTCTTCTGCGAAATTTTCTCCATTACCGGCATAAATCACAGCTCTGCTTGCATTCACTAACAAGCCACAATCTTTCGTTAATCCATATTTACTTACTTCAGCTAAACTACCTCCTTGAAAACCAACACCAGGTACCAGTAAAAAATTATTTGGAATTATTTTTCTGATGTTTTCTAATTCGCTGGCCTGAGTTGCTCCTGTTACAAACATCAAATTATCTTTCGTTCCCCATTTGCTTACAGTCTTCAAAACTTTTTCATAAAGGAACATACTCTCCTTGTTTTCTGTGTCTATCAACCGCTGCATTTCAAAATCGCTCGCACCCTCATTACTCGTTAAACCTAGTACAATTGTCCACTTATTTTCATATTCAAGAAAAGGGCGAATGCTGTCTTCGCCCATGTATGGAGCGACAGTAATAGCATCGAATTTTAAGGTTTCAAAAAATGCTTTTGCGTATTGCGATGATGTGTTGCCTATATCTCCTCGCTTAGCATCTGCAATCTTAAAATGAGTGGATGGGATATAATTTACGGTTTCTTCCATTGCCTCCCAGCCCTTGTTGCCAAGAGCTTCGTAAAATGCTGTGTTCAGTTTATAGCTTACACAATAATCCTTGGTTGCATCAATGACAGCCTTATTAAAATCCACAATTGCATTTTTATTTTGCTGAAGATGTTTTGGGATTTTCGTGATGTCTGTATCAAGACCAACACATAGATAAGATTGTTTTTCTTTTATTTGATTTATTAAAATGTTGCGGTGCATATTTTACAATTCATTTTTATCAATGCCCGCCTGTTTAAGAATAGCAAGCAAAGTTCCTTTTTTAATATCCTTGTTTCCCTATACAGGAACTATGATGGTAGTGTTGCTTAAATAGTTAAAATAAATTTGATGCGCACCTTTAAAACGTTTGAAGAGAAACCCATTCTTTTAAGGAGTTTTATTAAATACAGAGGATTGATTCATGCGGTTTCCAAATTAAGAGAGTATTCCAAAGTATTACTGTTGTCAGGAATCTTTTCACCTCGGGACTGTAATTCTTCAATGTATAATTCTGTGGCTTCTTGTGCCATTGCCATAGCTTCCTCTATAATGTCCCCTTGAGTAATACAACCTGCAAGCCCAGGCACATTTACCATATAACCGCCTTCTTTTTCTTTGGTTAATAAAATCTTATAGCTGTATTGCATAATTTTTAATTATCCTTAAAATTACTACTTATTTCTAATTATCAGGTTAAGCGCAATTTCATTTCCTCTGCAATTAATAAATCATCTTTTTCATTTCTTTTAATTAAATGATTGATGATATTTTGTTTCTCTTCTGGTGTTTTGTTTTGACTGAGCTTAAATACATTTTCAATACTTTCTACTTCTACTTCAAAGCCAACAATTGCTTTGATCAATGGTTTTATATATTCTGATGGCATATTATTAAAAGCCGCTTTCGTTGCAGTTCCTTCATATTTATTTGTAACAGCTTTTATAGCTTCGTAGGTTCCATGTTCATCGGTAAAAATTATTTTTCCTCTTGCATGCACCGTCATGTAATTCCATGTGGAGGCGGATTGTGGATTGTTGTACCATGCTGCACTCACATAACAATGAGGACCGGTAAACAGCACAAGGACATTGTTATTTTTTTCAAATGCAAGATGATGATCCGTCTTCCTCATCAGGTGACCGCTCAAAAAAATCTTACCATCTCTTTCTTTAATCTCTAAAGGAAGTTGTGTAGCGACGGGATAATTTTCTCCGATACCGGTTACTATCGCAAAGGAACGAGCTTTCATAAAGCTTATAATTTCAGGAATATTCGTCTCGGTAAAATGTGGGATCTTATACATCTATTTGTCTTGAAATAGTTTCTGCAAAACATTTACAAAATAAAATATGTCTTCGAAAGTGTTATACAACGGCACTGGCGCTACCCTAATCACATTTGGCTCTCGCCAATCTGCAAAAATGCCGTTTTTTAAAAGCTCATCAAAAATAGCCTTCGCGTTTTCTCTTACAGAAATTGAAACCTGGCAACCACGTTCATCAGGATTTGCAGGGGTAAGAATATTAAACTCTTTTGTATCGTTTATTTCATTTAAAATATAAAAGAGATAGGCACTTAATTCTTTGCTTTTTGCAAGTAATTTTCCAAATCCAACTTCTTTAAAAATCTCTAAAGAGGTTTTGTGTGCGGCAAGCAATATCATGGGAGGAGTACTCATTTGCCAGGCTTCCGCAGATGGACTTGGAGTGAATGCAGGCTCCATTTTAAACCGGTTTTTTTCATCATTTCCCCACCAACCTTCCAATCTTTTTAATGCTTTATTAGCAAAATGTTTTTCATGAATGTAAGCACCTGCAATGGCACCGGGACCACTATTTAAATATTTGTAATTACACCAGCATGCAAAATCTACATTCCATTGATGCAATTCTAGCTTAATATTTCCGGCTGCATGTGCAAGGTCAAAACCTGCATAGGCATTGGCGTTGTGAGCAGCTGCAGTAATTGCCGCTATGTCAAACACTTGCCCAGTATAATAATTCACACCGCTAAAAAGTATCAATGCAACGCTGTCTTTATTACCTTCAATCGCTGCTAAAATATCTTCTGTAGTTATTAATTCAGTGCCGGCTTTTGGCTGAACTTCCACAATGGCATCTTTTTCATCAAAGCCATGCATTTTCACCTGCGATTGAAAAGTATATTGGTCAGATGGAAATGCCTTAGCCTCACAAATGATTTTATAACGAGTAGGAGTTGGGTTATAAAATGAAATCATCAACAAATGAAGGTTCACAGTAAGATGGTTCATTGTTACAATTTCTTCCGGCTTGGCTCCAATAATTTCTGATAATATGGGTGATAATGTCTTATGGTAATTTAACCAAGGATCTTCGCCCATAAAGAAACCCTCTACGCCAAAATTGGCCCAGTTCTCCATTACATTGAACACCTCATCTTGTGTTTTTTTTGGTTGAAGTCCTAACGAATTTCCTAGAAAATAAACTGCTTCTTTATCACCAATGTAGGGTATGTAAAATTTATCCCGGCAATTTTTCAATTCATCTTTTTCATCTAACTGTTTGGCATAAGCCAGCGTAAATTTATCTATCATCTGCATTTATTTAATTCCTGAAACTATTGCAGTAAAGGTAAAACTACATAGCCACATTAACTTTTACAAAAGCTAAGAGAGCATTTTATTTTATGGAAGAATACAGATCAGGATAATCACTAATTATTCCATCAATACCCATCTTTTTAAATTTGATAATTTCTTTTTTGTCGTTCACCGTCCATGGAATAATTTGAATGTTCCTTTTGTGGCATTCTGTTATTAAATTCTGATTTACAAGCGTAGCTTCAGGGCTATAGATAGTAGGTGAAAAACCCAGATCCTTTAACTGTTTTCTAAAACTGCTTTGGTCAGTAGCTTCCACGAGTAAGGCGGTTCTTACTGTTGAATATTTTTTATGGAGATACTGCAGTGTTCGCAGGTCAAATGACTGGATAATTACTCTATCCTCAATCTTCTTTTGCAGAATTACTTTCATCAACATGTCTACAAATGCCGATGCTGTTGGATGAAATATTTTATCTGTTTCAGGTTTTGTTTTGGTTTCTATATTGTAAAATATTTCAGGTCTGTTTTTAGCGGCAGTATAGGCTTCAACACTGTCAATTAATGCAGCAAGAGAAGGCTTACTTACAAATAACTTTTGCTGTCTATCAAACCTTGGATGCGGCTTTAGACCCACATCATACTTCTGCGTTTGTGCAAAAGTCATTTTATAAATATTCAATGAGTTTTCGTCTGCTTCCTGAACAAATCTTCCATCAGGTTTCGTAGAAATTTCGTGGCTAAAAAATGGCTCGTGAGATAAAATGGCAACATTGTCTTTTGTAAAAACAATATCCATTTCTAATGTTGTAACGCCTAAGTCAATTGCCTTAAACATAGCAGGAATCGTGTTCTCAGGCATCAGCCCTCTACAACCACGATGTCCCTGATAATCAAAACTTGCGGTTATTAGTTTGTTATACAAGTCATTCTCAGTGGTAATTTGCTTTCCTGATTTGCAGGCAACAAAGAGAACAATGAAACAAAGGGTAAGGAGTTTTTTATAATGCATTATTAAAGCTAAGTCAGCTTATGCATTAATTATAAGCAATAATAAAATTTTACAAATTATTTATATGGAATGTTTTGTCACCCATTCATGGCAAGCCAAGCCATCATTCCCATACCATGCTCAATGGCATTCTCATCAATATTAAAAATAGGTGTGTGCACCATATGGGTAATTCCTTTTTCTTTGTTGCCTGCGCCGAGTCTAAAAAAACATGCAGGAATTATATGAGAATAATAGGCAAAATCTTCTGCACCCATTCTTAGTTCCGTTTCGGTTACATTGTATATGCCTGCAAAATCTTCAGCAAGTTTGCGGGTAGAGATATTTAATTCTTTATCATTTTTCACGAATGGATATCCCACATCAATTAAAATATTTGCATCAGCTCCCATGGATTTTACCAACAGCTCCGTTTGGGTTTTTATAAGCTCATGAGCTTTAAAACGCCATTCCTCATTCATAGCTCTAAACGTTCCCATTAATTTTACTTCGCTCGGAATTACGTTAGTGGTATTGCCGCCTTGTATGGATGTGATGGACAGCACACTTGGATTGAATGGGTTGTTGTTTCTACTGATGATTTGTTGCAACGAAACGACAAGTTGCGATGCAATTAAAATTGTATCAGCAGTATGGTCAGGCGCCGCAGCATGACCACCTTTAGCTTTTATGGTTATGTAAATTTCATCAGCACTTGCCATTACCATTCCCCCTCTAAAACTAAATTCTCCCGGCTCCATGCCGGGGTGTACATGCAAGGCAAATATTTTCTGCGGAGCAGGATTTTCCAATACACCTTCTTTAATTAACAGACTCGCACCACCGGGGTTTTTTTCTTCCCCGGGTTGAAAAATAAGTTTCACTGTTCCGTTCCATTCGTCTTTTGTTTCATTTAATATTTTTGCTGCTCCAAGCAAACAGGTTGTATGCACATCATGTCCGCAAGCATGCATCACACCAATGTTTTTTGATTTATATTCCACATCATTTTCCTCTACAATGGGAAGTGCATCCATATCTGCTCGTAGTGCTACAATTCTTTCATCAGGATTTTTTCCTTTAATAATTCCAACAACTCCTGTGGTTGCTTTTATTTCAAATGGAATATCCCATTCGGTAAGTTTACTTTGGATGAAAAGTGAAGTTTCAAACTCTAGATAACTCAGTTCAGGATTGGCATGTATGTGCCTGCGTATGGCAATAAATTCGTCTTTATAATTTTTGGAAATTGCCTTTATTTTTTTTAGCATTTAATTAATTTCTGGTTATTAGTTTTGGAGGTAAAAACTCTGTTGCAATCAATAAAAACTGTTTGTTTATAATAGTCGCTTACTATTTACAACTCACTATTGATAATTCACTATATTATTCTTTCTCTTCTTTAGGTGGCTTTACTTCTATGGTTTCAGGGAGTATATAAATATTATTGGTAACAAGTTTTGTATTCATGATCTGTTTGCGAATTCTTTCTGCATCTGCCTTATCTAAAAAATTACCAAACTTTATTTTGATATTAGGCATTTGAAAACTCATGTATTGCTTTTGGTCTGGAAACATCTGATAGAGCTGGGCACGAATTTTCATAGCATAAGGTCTGTCGTTGGTACTCACCACCATTAACCTGTAACCTTTTGCAGAGCTAAGTCCATTGGTGTAAGTTACCGTACCTAAACCACTGTTGTATTCTGCCATTTTTTTGCCCAGAATATCTATTCTCTCATCTTTTATAACGGTTGCTGTTCCGGAAATCGTAGAGTCATTTATTTTTTGTGCCTGTAAACTTGCACAGCAAAAAACAGCTAGCAATAAGTTAATAAGTCTCATTCTCTTTGTTTGTATGATGTTCAAAATTATTTGTTTCATTGTTACTCTCGGCAATAATTTGTAAACTATTGCTGCAGCCTATTCTATCAGCACCGGCCTCAAGTAATTCTTTTGCAAATTGGTAAGTCCGTATGCCACCGCTCGCTTTTATCTTAATGCTATCTGCAAGGTGTTTTCTCATCAGTGTTACTGCATGAACAGTTGCGCCCGTCTCTGCATATCCAGTGGAAGTTTTCATAAAATCAACGCCGGCTATGCCATATAAATCGCAACATTTTATAATTTCATTATCTGTAAGCACACCACTTTCAATAATAACTTTTAATACTTTGTTCTTACTTCTGATAATGGGTAAAACAGCATTTAATTCTCCTGCCAGATATTGCCAGTCATTGTTTTTAAGTGCGGCAATATTTATTACCATATCTAATTCATCTGCCCCATCTACAATGGCTAATAAAACTTCTGCGAGTTTTGCTTCTACTGCACTGTAGCCAAAAGGAAAACCGATGACAGTTGCCACTTTCACGTTGCTGTTTTGTACTAATTTGCGAGCCCCTTTCACAAATAATGGCGGCACACAAACTGCTGCCATATTATTTTCTATGGCCTCTTTACAAAGCTTTTCTAAATGTGAAATTAACGTTGTTGGTTTTAAAATGCTGTGATCTATGTAAGCCCCAATATTCATTTTACAAAAATAGCAAACTATTGTTTTCGAAGCCATGAGAAGAATTTGTTTAACAATTGGAGAAATCTCTGCTTCCTGTTGATCTGTAGTCAGTCGTCAGTTGTCTACATCGAAAATGCATTTTTACTTATTATTAAACCAACATTCTTTCCTTAAATTACAAGTTCTACCAAACATTCATTATTAAAAATTTGTTTATGACATTTTTAAAGACAGCCTCGCTGTTATTTCTATTTGCCTTTTTTTCAAGCCTTGCAATAAGCCAGACTACCGCTCAGGTTAACGGAGTGGCTGATGTAAGAAACGTGACCTATGCTTTTACAAACGCAACCATTGTAAAAGATGCACAAACTACAATCAATAATGCAACCCTCATCATTAAAATGGGTAAAATCGTTGCAGTGGGAAATGGTATTTCCATTCCTGCAGATGCTATTGTTACTGACTGTGCAGGTAAATTTATTTACCCTTCTTTTATTGATTTGTTCAGTGACTATGGCGTTACTGCGCCGGCACGAAATGCAGGAGTATTTAATTTTGGTGCTCCTGCACAATTGAACAGCAATACAAAAGGAGCTTTCGGTTGGAACCAAGCCATAAAATCAGAAACAAATGCAGCAGTACTTTATAATGCAGATGATGCAAAGGCTAAAGCACTTAGAGAAAATGGATTTGGTGTAGTGCTTACACATCAAAAAGATGGCATAGCACGGGGCACAGGTTCTGTTGTAGATCTAAGCGACCGCAAAGAAAACCTGACCATGATAAAAGAAAAAGCAGCATCTTTTTATTCCTTTAATAAAGGCACTTCTACGCAAGGTTATCCGAGTAGCTTAATGGGTTCTATAGCCTTGCTGCGCCAGACTTTTTTGGATGGGCAATGGTATAAAAACAAGCCTGCAACAGAAGGTACAAACTTAAGTTTACAGGCATGGAACAACAATCTAATGCTGCCGCAAATTTTTGAAGCAAGCGACAAATGGAATGATGTACGTGCAGATAGAATCGGCGATGAATTTGGCGTACAGTTTATTATTAAAGCCGGACAAAATGAATACCAGCGGATAGATGATATTAAGAATACAAAAGCCAGTTTTATTCTACCGCTTAATTTTCCTGTAGCAATAGATGTGGAAGATAACAATGATGCAAGATTTGTTTCTTTGGCAGATTTAAAACAATGGGAAATGGCGCCAACAAACCCATCTGCTTTTGAAAAGAATAAAATTAATTTTTGCATTACATCGGCAGATTTAAAAGATACAAAACAGTTTCTGCCAAATCTTCGCAAGGCAATTCAGTATGGGCTTTCAGAGAAAGCGGCGTTAGATGCACTTACTAAAAACCCTGCACAGTTATTAAATATGTACAGTGAGGCAGGTAGCATTGAAGCAGGCAAGCTTGCTAATTTCATTATAACCAGCGGGCCTGTGTTTGCAGAAAAATCAACTATTCTTCAAAACTGGATACAGGGAGAAAAAAATATTGTAAAAGATGATGTGAGTAGCTCAACAAGGGGACGTTACACTGTTAAGATAACATCTCCTACCATCAATAAATCTTTTGCCCTTGAAGTAAAAGACAATGCAGTTGCAGATATTATTGCAGCAGATACTATTTCAACCAAATACAGCAATGATGGCAAGCTTGTAAAAATAAATTTTGGCGAAAATAAGAAAGCAAAAAAAGGCTACAGACTAAGCGGTACAAACAACGGCAAACAGTGGAACGGTACAGGTATTGACAGCTTAGGAAACATGGTTTTATGGACCGCTAATTTTGATGGCGTATTACCAAATAAAACAGACAGTGCTAAAAAAGAAAAACCAATTTCTTTAGGGGCACTTACGTATCCCAATATAGCGTTTGGCTATAAAACTTTGCCACAGGCAGAAACGATTTTGTTTAAAAATGCAACGGTTTGGACAAGCGAAAAGGAAGGGATTTTGGCTAACACAGACGTGTTGGTTGAAAACGGAAAGATTGCAGGCATTGGTAAAAATTTGGCGGCAGGCAATGCTAAAATAATTGATGGCACCGGGAAGTTTTTAACAGCCGGTATTATTGATGAACACTCACATATAGCAACGGCATCTGTAAACGAAGGAGGTCAATCAGTAACATCCGAAGTGCGTATTGCAGATAACCTAGACCCTGATGATATAGATATTTACAGGCAACTTGGTGGCGGTGTTACAACCTCTCATATTCTTCACGGCAGCGCAAATACAATTGGCGGACAAACTCAATTAATAAAACACCGCTGGGGTGTGAATGACAGCCAGTTAAAATTTGCTGGTGCGGATGGATTCATAAAATTTGCACTGGGCGAAAATGTAAAGCGTACCACTTCGCAAACAAATAACCGTTTCCCGGATAGTAGAATGGGGGTAGAGCAGGTGCAGGTAGATGCATTTACAAGAGCTCAGGATTATGAGAAAGCAATGAAAGGACCCGATGCAAAAAATGTAAGAAGAGATTTAGAACTTGATGCGCTCGTAGAAATAATGAACAAAAAAAGATTTATAACCTGCCACAGTTATGTAGAAAGTGAAATTTTAGAAACTATGCGCATGGCAGAAAAATTTGGTTTCACCATCAATACTTTCACACATATTTTGGAAGGTTATAAAGCAGCAGATAAAATGAAAGCACATGGCGCAAATGCCTCTACCTTCAGTGATTGGTGGGCTTATAAACTGGAAGTGCAGGATGCCATTGCATACAATGCTGCAATTATGACTAAGGTAGGGCTTAATGTAGCCATCAACAGTGATGATGCAGAAATGGCCCGCAGGCTTAATCAGGAGGCTGCCAAATCTGTAAAATATGGTGGACTTACAGAAGAGCAGGCTTTTGATATGGTAACCATTAACCCTGCAAAAATGCTGCACATAGACAAACAAACAGGCAGCATAAAAAAAGGTAAAGATGCTGACCTTGTTTTGTGGAGTGACAATCCATTAAGTGTTTATGCTAAGGCAGAAAAAACTTTGGTAGATGGTATTGTATACTATGATATGGAAAAAGACCTGAGCATGAGAAAAGAAATAGCAACAGAGCGCAACAGACTTATTCAAAAATTATTAGAGGAAAAGAAAGACGGTGCTGCAACAACTCCTGCAAGGCCATCAATGAAAACAGTGAATGAGTGTGAAGTATTTGATCATGCACATGGTCTATTGGAAATAATAAACAACGATTAAAAATACAAAGCGCTCGACCTTAGAAAAAAAGCGTGAAGAAAATTTGAAGTTATGCCGTTAAGAAATGAAATCAATGTTACAAATGCTCACTATCAACTCATGTCGGTAAGTCCAACAAATGCTTGGCATTGCACATTTGTTGTAACTGATTTCATTTTATTCAATGGTTCAAATTTTTAGCTTTTTTTCGACAGTCTTGATCTTTTTTGTTACTTTTTTGCATCAAGGCAAAAAAGTAAATACAAGAAAAGCTATCCATAAAAGTCGTTCAACAGATACAACATCATAAAAGAATTAAAACCATTTTAATAAACTAACAATGAAAAAATCCCTTCTAATAATATTTACTTTCAGCGCTTATGCCGCAACCGCACAGGATAATATTTCCCCTGCCGCAAATTACACAGGCATCACATTTATAAAGAACGCAACCGTACATACAGGTACCGGCACTGTGTTGACAAATACTTCTGTTTTAATAAGCAACGGTAAAATAGAAAAAATTGGTACAGATGTAACTGCTCTGGCAGGCGATGTAAGAGTTGTAGATGCTACGGGTATGCAGGTATATCCGGGTTTTATTTTAAGCAATACTACAATTGGTCTTAGAGAAATAGGCAGCCAGGTAAGAGGCAGCAACGATTTTAATGAGTTGGGTGAGTTAAACCCAAACGTAAAAAGTATTGTGGCATACAACACTGCATCTAAAATTATAAATACGCTGCGCAGCAACGGAATTTTGTTTGCAAACGTAACCCCACAAGGTTCTTTAATAGCAGGCTCTTCTTCTGTTGTTCAGTTTGATGCGTGGAACTGGGAAGATGCGCTGTATAAAAAAGACAATGCCATGCATTTTTACATGCCCTCTTTGTTGGTATTACCAAACCGCAATGGCGAATTGCCAATAGGCGACCCCATTAAAATTGCAAGAGATAAAATAGAAATGGTAAAGCAATTTTTTAGACAGGCAAAAACCTACAATGTTACAGCCAATGCAGCTACCAATTTAAAGTTTGAAGCAGTGAAGGGTTTGTTCAATAAAAGCCAGAAGTTGTTTATACATTGCAATATTGTAAAAGAAATGCTCACCGCAATAGATTTTGTAAATGAGTTTGGTTTTGATGTAACCCTTGTTGGTGCAGAAGAAAGCTGGCAAATAGCGCCACTCTTAAAGCAGAATAATATCTCCGTAATTCTTGGGCAAACACACGAACTGCCGGTTATGGTAGATGATGATATAGACCAGCCTTTTAAAACGCCCGCAGCGTTACAAAAGGCAGGCGTACTTTTCGCATTAACAGACGAAGATGCAACTACCACCGGGCGCAACCTCGCATTTAATGCGGGCACAGCAGCAGCTTATGGACTTACAAAAGAGGAAGCCCTGCAGGCTATTACATTAAATGCTGCAAAAATTTTAGGCATCGCAGATAAAAGCGGCAGTATAGAAGTAGGTAAAGATGCCAACATCATCATCAGCACCGGCGATGCGTTAGATATGCGCACAAACATTATTGTGCGTGCATTTATACAGGGCAGAGATATCAATCTAGATGACAAACACAAGCAACTCAATAAAAAATATTCAGATAAATATGGCGTAAAATAGTCCCCGTTTATTTTTATTTAAAGCCCCGGTAATTTATTTTATCGGGGCTTTGTTTTGGGGCTGTATGCAGAGGAACTTTTTTCGACATTGGTTGCGGCTTTGCGTTACAA
>JANXTN010000284.1 GCA_025352435.1 Ferruginibacter sp.
GTAAAACCTTTGCGGTGCAAACGTGCATAGCTGTATTACTGCTTGCTATCGGGTTGGTTTTTATTGATATTCATCCTATCACCCGCGACAAATTGCTGATCGCAATCTTTGGCGGCATACTCATGGGAACCGGCGTGGGCCTTGTTATTCGTGGTGGTGGCGTTATTGATGGTGCTGAAGTAATTGCCGTATTTACCGGAAGAAAAACAGGTTTTTCCAACAGCGAAATCATCATGCTTATCAACACGATCATTTTTGCTGTGGCGGCATCAGAGTTCGGCCTCGAAACAGCCATGTATTCTATCATTACCTATTTTACTGCAAGCCGTGCTACCAATTATGTTGTGGATGGCATTGAAGAATTTACCGCCATGAACATCATCTGTTCTCAGCCCGAAGAAATAAAAAATTTACTGGTGAATGATCTGGGCAAAGGCATTACTGTTTACAAAGGCGAAAAAGGTTACCTGCCGGGCAGCTTTGAAGTAAAGACATCTGCAGACATTATTGTAACCATTATTACCCGCCTGGAAATAAAACAGATTCAGGATGCTGTATTAAAGATAGATCCCAAAGCATTTATTTATGTGCAGAGAATTAAGGAGGCAGCAGGCGGTATTTTGAAACACAAGGCACATGCAAAATAAAGAAGATACGCAAGATTTTATTTCAATCAGATTTTTATGCAAGCAAAATCAATAAAAGGAAACTCAACAGAAGAAATTAAAACAACTTTAGAGCAAAGCATGGCAAGCGGCTTTCAGCCAACTCTAGCTATTGTTTTTTTATCTATCAAACAAGACCGCAGTGCTATTTGCAAATTATTAGATGATGCTGGCATTGCCATTTTTGGATGTACAACCAATGGAGAATTTACCGATGAAAAAACGGAGAAAGGTTCTGTTGCTATTCTTTTACTCGACATCAACAAAAACTATTTTCAAATTTATTTTGATGAATATCCGGAAAGGAATTATCGGTCAATAACAAACTCTATTGCACAAAGAGCAAAAGAAAAATTTGTTACACCGGCTTTTTTTATTTGCGGTAGCAATATAGAAACGGATGCAGAAGAATTAATGTTTGGTTTTGAAGAGGTAGTGGGGAAAGATGTAAATGTCTATGGAAGTATGGCAGGCGATGATTTTACTTTTTCAGATCAATATGTTTTTTCAAATCACTATTCAAGTTCCAAGGGTTTGGTATGCATTGCGTTTGATGAAGACAAGATCATCATTAAAGGAATAGCTACCTGTGGCTGGAGAGCTGTAGGCACACTAAGAACGGTGACAAAAAGTGTAGGCAACCATGTGTATACTGTAGATGATATTCCTGTACTGGACCTCACTACAAAGTACGGTGGAATAGAAAATGTTTCTCCTGATAATGAAAGTTTGCTTTTGGAAATAGCCGCAAATTTTCCCTTGCAGTTACAAAGAGAAAAGGGCGACCCTGTAATGAGGCCGGGTTTGGTTATAGACTGGAGCGACCATTCTTTTTATTGCAGTGGTTCAGTGCCTCAAGGATCTAAGGTTCGTTTTTCCCTACCTCCTGATTTAGATGTGATGGAAAAAGTAATTAAAAGTGTAGAAAATTTGAAAGCCACACAAATGCCTGAGGCCGATGCGTTGGTAGTATTCAGCTGTGCGGGAAGAATTCTTTCCTTAGGGCCATTAATGACGCAAGAAATTGAAGGCATTAAAAATGTGTGGAATGTACCCATGCTTGGTATGTTTTCCAATGCGGAACTGGCAAGGGCAACCGGAGGAAATTTAGAAATGCACAACCTTACCACATGTTGTGTAGCATTAAAAGAAAAATAATTATATAACGTCTAAAATTAAAAACCATGATTAAAGCAACATTATTGTACGGACATCCAGCCGATGCTAATGCATTTGAAAAATATTATGCAGAAGCACATCTTCCCCTCGCTGCAAAGATGACCGGAGTAGCAAAACTTCAGTTAACAAAATTCATCTCTGCCGCTGATGGAGGTAAAGCAGCTTATTACCGCATGGCAGAACTTTTTTTTACTGACCCTGCGCAAATGCAGACAGCACTTGGTTCACCCGAAGGACAGGCAACGATTGCCGATCTTTCAAATTTTGCGACAGGTGGCGTTACAACTATTATTGGCAGCAACGAAAGCTAATTTTTTTAAAGAGGTGCTCGGGAAATTTAAAAGGTAAAGAAGGAGAATATAAATTTCTATAACAACAGCTGTTACGTTTTATTATTAAACGAAAAATAATGAACCCAAAACTTCAAACTTTATTGGATTCTATTCAGCAGTCTTCATATTTAAATGATGATGAAATAAATACATTGTCAAAAAACGTGAAGGAGGTAGAAAAGGAAATGGATATCACCGCATTTAAACTTGAACGTACAGAAAAAGTAAAACGTACCACTGCCATTTTACTTCAAGAAACTATCGAAGAACTGGAACAAAAAAGGAAAGCTATTGAGGAAACATATCATGAACTGGAAATTGAATCTTCTCTTGAAAGAGTTCGTACCGTTGCCATGAGTATGAGCAAGCCTGATAACATGCTTGATGTATGTAAAACAATTTCTCAGCAATTAGAACTGCTTAAGGTAAAAGAAATTCGTAATGTGCAAACAGCTATTTTCTATAAAGAGAAAGGCACTTACATGAATTATGAATATTATGCCAAACACGATAAAATTGTAGTTACAGAAACAAGTTATACCAACAGTGAAATACATACCGCTTTTGCTGAGCAAATGATGAAAGGTGCAGGAGAATTTTTTTCTACCAATCTAAATGAAAACGAAGTAAAAGAGTGGATTGCCTATCAAAAAACAACCAATGTATTTATTGATGATTTTTTATACAAGGCATCATCGCTTAATTATTACTGGTATTCGCTGGGCCCCGTTGCGTTAGGTATATCAACCTATGCGCCACTACAACAAATTGACACGAATTTATTTAACCGGTTTGTAAAAGTATTTGAGCTCGCATACAGAAGATATCTGGACATTGAAAAAGCAATGGCACAGGCAAAAGAAGCACAGATAGAAACTTCGTTAGAAAGAGTAAGAGCACAGGCCATGGCCATGCGAACTCCTGAAGACCTCACAGGAATTTGTGAAGTATTGTATGCAGAACTGCATAACCTGGGATTTGCCGAGATCAGGAATACATTGATCAATATTCATGATGATAAAAAAGAAACTTTTGTGAATTATGATTATTCAGATGATATAGGTAAAAGCATTAATTATTTAACCTACAACATTCATCCTTTAATTGAAAAACAAATAAAGGAGATTAGGAATGCAGAAGGATTTTCTGAAACATCATTTGCGGGAAAAGATCTGGAAGACATGATAAAGTTCCGGAAAAAAATAGGTGAAAAAGATGATCCGAGAATCGACAAGGCAGATGCGTTGTATTATTATTTTTATTCCATCGGTATCGGCTCCATTGGCATTTCAACATTCAATGTTGTTAGCGGTGAAAAGCTGGATATCCTCAAACGGTTTAGGAATGTTTTTACACTTGCCTACCAACGCTACACAGATATAGCACAAGCTGAAGCACAGGCAAGGGAAGCCAAAGTAGAAGCAGGTTTAGAAAGAGTGAGAAGCCGAACCATGGCTATGCATAAAAGTGAAGAGGTTATGGATGTTGCCGGTTCCCTGTTTAAGGAATTGCAAAAACTTGGATTTGCATTTGGCGCCAGCAGTATTCTTATAATGGATAAATCATCGGGTGATTCAGAATATTGGATGGCCGGTTTTTCTAAAGAGCAATTCCCCGAAAGTTACCGGTTAAAATATTTTCAACATCCTTATCACGATACTTTATTGAAGGCGTGGAAATCCGGCGAGAAATTTCTTGTGTACACCTTAGCGGGCAAAGAGAAGAAAGCGTATGACAAAGTATTGTTTACACAAACCGGCTACAAAAAGATTCCCGCAGAAGAACAAAAAATGATGAAAGGAATTCCATCAGTTACGTTCTCCATTGCATTTATGAAACATGGTGCGCTACACTGGGGGCCATCTCCTTTGGTAGATGAACAGGCTGATGTACTGCAGCGCTTTGCCAAGGTTTTCGATCAGTCGTACACCCGTTTTCTTGACCTGCAAAAAGCAGAAGCACAGGCACGGGAAGCACAGATAGAATTGGGCTTGGAAAGAGTGAGAGCAAGGGCTATGGCCATGCAAAACTCAAGTGAGTTGGCTATTATTGTAGATACTGTTTTAAAGGAGCTTACAAAACTGCATGTATTGCTGGACCGTTGCATTATTATGATAAATGATCCAAAAACTTTGAGCTCAACATGGTGGCTTGCCAATCCGGAGACACCATTACCTCCTATTGGCTATTTCGTAAAATATCATTTATACAAACCCTACCTAGAATATATTAAAGCATGGAAAGCCCATACTGTAAAATGGAAGTATGTGTTAGAAGGAAACGATAAAAAAGAATGGGATGATTTTATTTTTTCCGAAACAGAACTTTCACATTTACCTGCTTCGGTAACTGCCGGTATGAAATCTTTAGACCGAATTTTTTTAAATGTATCCTTCCATAATTTTGGAAGTTTGGCCGCCTCAAGCGTTGAGCCTATTAACGAAGAACAGTTTGACATTCTGCTTCGCTTCGCCAAAGTTTTTGATTCCACATATACCCGTTTCAATGATTTAAAACAAGCCGAAGCACAGGTAAGGGAATCGCAGATTCAACTGGCATTGGAAAGAGTTCGTGCACGAACAATGGCCATGCAAAAAAGCGAAGAGCTTGCTGATACAGCCTATGTTCTTTTTCAGCAGTTTAAAGAATTGGGGGAAACGCCACATCAAATAACCATTGCAATTATTAAAGAAAAGGAGGGCTTAGTAGAATTTAATATAACCAGTGGTGATGGAAGCGGAGCGCAGGTAAATCGCACTTATAATTTTGCAATTGATGAACCTTCTTTAATTAAAAAACTTGTAAATGCATGGAAAGAAAATAAAAAATCAACCCTCATTGAACTTGTAGGAAAGAACCTTACAGATTGGGTTGCGCACCGCAGTATAGTACGTGGTATAGCAGATTATACAGATTATACAAATGCCCGGCGGTATGTAGGTGCGGGTTTTTTTAGTAAGGGGTTTATTTCTATTTCTACCATAGCGCCTATAGCAAAGGAAACTATTATTGTATTAGAAAGATTTGCGCAGGTATTCCAACAAACTTATACCCGCTTTCTCGATCTACAAAAAGCAGAAGCACAGTCAAGAGAAGCACAGATAGACGCAGTAATTGAGAGAGTGAGAAGT
>JANXTN010000341.1 GCA_025352435.1 Ferruginibacter sp.
GAATATGCTAAACAGGCATTACTTGCAGGTAAACATGTATTGGTGGAAAAACCATTTACGGCATTTAGTCATCAGGCAGTAGAATTAATAGCACTTGCAAAGTCAAAAAATAAAATCATTTCCATTTTTCAAAATCGCAGATTTGACAGTGATTTTTTAACAGTTAAAAAATTAATACGCAGTGGGCGGCTAGGAGAAATTTTAAATTTCGAAATACATTATAACAGATTTAAACCTGAATTGAATATAAAAAAATGGAAGGAGACAAAAAATGAAGCAAGTGGAATTATATATGACTTGGGTGCCCACATCATCGACCAAACAATAGCGCTCTTTGGTGTCCCCACAAGCGTTTGGGGGCAAAGCTTTGTCCAGAGAAAAAACTCTACAATAGATGATGCCTTTGATATAAAACTTGATTACGGAAAACTGAAAGTCTCCCTTCGTTCAAGTCTTATGGTGCACGAGCCAACCCCTCGTTATGTTATTAATGGTACCAAAGGTTCTTTTGTAAAATATGGGTTAGATGTACAGGAAGATCATCTAAAGTCGGGATTATTACCTTCTGATATTCGTTTCGGAATGGAACCTGCAGAACAACGTGGTAAAATTTACTGCAACAATGAAAAAGGAGGTATTACGGAAGAAAATGTAGAGACTGAAAAAGGAAACTGGGATTTGTTTTTTGAAAACCTACATGATGCAATTGTTATAGGTAAGGCTTTAATTATAGATCCCCAAGAAGTGGTAGAGCAAATTAAAATAATAGAGAGTGTCATTAAAAAATAAAAAAAGCTGGCGGTCACCACAACCGGCAGCTTAATTTAATATAACCTTACCCCTGAAACTACTTTACGGTTTTATTACCTGCACAATCTCTTTTCGCCTCATAAACATTACTTCACTACAGTTCAGTATTTTTTATTCAGCACAGTCTTTTTTATAAAATAGACCCTGCTCTTCATTTTCAACTCAAACTCAACTTTATAAAATTTAAAACTTTTTTTTGTTTATCTGAAAAAATATGAATGGAGAAAACTGCTGATTTTTGAAACATATCAAGCTCGTTAGATACAAAGTGTGCAGTGGAATTGATTTGGGCCTGGGTATTGAATGTAATAATGAGAATTAATAATAGGGAAGCAAAAAATTTTGCTTTGAAGTAAATGTGTTTCATTTGTGTGGTTTCAACTATTTAAAATATGTGATGGTTATAAAAGTGCCATAACAAGTATTTTTTTAGAAATAAAGAATAACTGAGGTAGTAATCATTAAAAATTTCTTAATACAAATATAGTATTTCTTCGCAAAGCGCCAAATAAATATACCGTAAAATTACGGCTTCATTCGTTTCTTTGTTTCGTAGTGATTCAAAACCATTTAGTTATAAAAAATTAATCGTAGTTAAAAACTAAATAAAGAATTTTTAGGCTTTTTATATTTTTAAAGTTTTTAATCAAAACTTAAATCTAAAAGGTATAAATTTTACCCTCATGAGTAATATTCCTCTTGCAGAAAGACTTCGGCCTCAATCTCTTCACGGTTTAATAGGGCAGCCGCACCTTACAAGTACTAATTGTGTTTTAAGCACAGCACTTTCAAATGGCAAAATCCCCTCTATGATATTATGGGGACCGCCCGGGGTAGGTAAAACTACTATAGCAAATATTATAGCCACAAGTTTAATAAAGCCGTTTTTTTCATTGAGCGCCATCTCATCGGGCGTAAAAGATATTAGAGAAGCTATAGATGCAGCACAAAAATGTAATGGTGCGATTTTATTTATTGACGAGATACATCGTTTTAACAAAGGGCAGCAAGATGCATTGTTGGGAGCGGTGGAAAAAGGAATTATTACATTAATTGGAGCAACCACCGAAAATCCGTCTTTTGAAGTAAACAGCGCTCTGCTTAGCCGTTGCCAGGTTTATGTTTTAAAAGCATTGGAAAAAGAGGACTTGATTATGTTAATGAATCACGCATTAAAAACCGATGTTGAATTAAAGCATAAAAAAATCAAGCTACAGGAAACGGAAGCGTTCATTAATATCTCAGGTGGAGATGTGAGAAAATTACTGAACTTGCTGGAGTTGGTTACAGATGCTGCAGTAAATAATGAGGAACTGATTATAACAAACGAGCTCGTGATGAAAACAGCGCAACAACGCACCGCCCTTTACGATAAAAAGGGCGAACAGCATTACGATATTATTTCAGCATTTATTAAAAGCATGAGGGGAAGTGACCCAAATGCAGCAGTATATTGGCTTGCCCGAATGATAGAAGCAGGAGAAGATGTAAAGTTTATAGCGAGAAGAATGGTCATTTTTGCAAGTGAAGATATTGGTAATGCCAATGCTAATGCATTGTTGTTAGCAAGCAATACTTTTCAGGCAGTAAATATTATTGGCTATCCCGAAAGCAGAATTATATTATCGCAATGTGCTGTCTACCTAGCTACTTCAATTAAAAGCAATGCTTCTTACATGGCAATTAATCAGGCACTTTCTGCAGTAAAAGAACATGGAGATTTGCCTGTACCGCTACATTTACGAAATGCTCCTACCAATCTTATGAAAAATATGAATCACGGGAAAGACTATAAATATGCACACAGCTACGACAATAATTTTGTTGACATAGAATTTTTGCCCGAAAAAATTATTGGGACGAAATTTTACGATCCGGGAGAAAATACAAGAGAAGAGGAAATCAGAAAATTCCTAAAAGTAAGATGGAAGGATAAATACAATTATTGATTCAATTTTTAGAGGTTTTTAAATTAGGAGAAGTGATTGAAAAAAAAGATATAACAACTCGTGCCGATATTGAAAGCTTTTTGACTGCATTTTATAAGAAGGTGATACTTGATGAAACTATAGCAATTATTTTCACCGAAATATTTCCTTTAAATCTTCAGCAGCACATACCCATAATTACGGATTTCTGGGAAACCATATTATTGGATAACCCGGTTTACAAGAAAAATGCAATGGAAGTTCATTATGAAATAAACAATGTATTTAAATTAGATAAAAAACATTTTGATGCTTGGCTTAATTTATTCAACACGACTATAGATGAATTATACGAGGGTGATAAAGTAATATTAGCTAAAAAGAGAGCTACAGATATAGCAGCGCTGATGCTGCAAAAAATGAATTCAATAAATTTATAGCATGGATAATAGAATATGGTTTTGTAAAAAATTTACTGAATTGGAGGTGAGTGAATTGTATGAATTAATGAAAATAAGAAGTGAAGTATTTGTAGTTGAGCAAAATTGCGTGTATTTAGATGCAGATGGAAAAGATGAAAAAAGCTTTCATTTTTTTGCAAAAGAAAAAAATATCATTGTGGCTTATACCCGATTATTACCTCCAGGTTTGTCGTTCAAAGAAGCTAGCATTGGTAGAGTATTGACTGCGCCATTACAAAGAAAAAAACGGTTAGGAATTGAACTAATGGAAAAAAGTATTGCCAAAACATTAGAATTATTTGATACGGAAATTATTAAAATCGGAGCCCAACTGTATTTAAAATCTTTTTATGAAGGATTAGGTTTTGTACAGAGCAGTGATGTGTATGATGAAGATGGAATTCCTCACATTGAAATGCAGTTGCAACAAACTAAAATTTTATAAGTTGATACAATATTCAAGTAAATCCGTCGTTTAGTGAGTAAGAACTTGCAAAAGCATACAACAGAAGCAAATAATGTAACAAAGGCAACTCATTCATGTTTAAGCCTTACCTCTGAAACCTATCTTATTTTTTTCGTTGATATGCATTGCTTTTTTTCTCATCTTCTGATTGAAACGGTTTAAAAATTACGGGTGATGGTAACCATCGTCATTCGTAATTTTTTTATATCCTCTCTGCAATTTTAAATTCTTCCTTTAAATATATTGCTGTGAAACTTTCCTTTACATTCAGCATGCCCAAAGGTTCTCCAGCATACAATATTTCTCCGCCCGCATTTCCACCCTCGGGACCAATATCAATAATATGATCAGCAATTTTTATCATATCCAAATTATGCTCTATCACCATTACTGTATTTCCTCTATCTACCAGTTTATTTAGCACATCAAGCAAATGTTGAATGTCTTCAAAATGCAAGCCTGTTGTAGGCTCATCTAAAATATAAAATGTTTTCCCAGTATCTCTTTTACCTAATTCTGTTGCAAGTTTCACACGCTGCGCCTCGCCACCACTAAGCGTTACAGAGCTTTGCCCTAATGTTATATATCCAAGACCAACTTCTTCCAGCACTTTTATTTTACGGTAAATCCACGGTACAGCATTGAAGAACTGTACAGCCTCTTCCACCGTCATATCAAGAACATCACTTATTGATTTTCCTTTGTAACGAATCTCTAATGTTTCTCTGTTGTATCTTTTGCCGTTGCATTTTTCGCAATGCACATATACGTCAGGTAAAAAATTCATTTCAATCGTACGCATGCCACCACCTTCACAAACTTCGCATCTGCCACTTTTTACATTGAATGAAAACCGGCCTGCAGTATAACCTCTGATTTTCGCTTCGGGTATGGCAGCAAATAAAGTACGTATATCAGTAAAAAATCCGCAATAAGTAGATGGATTACTTCTCGGTGTTCTGCCAATTGGGCTTTGATCTATCTCTATCACCTTATCAATATTTTCCAAACCCTTAATGCTTTTATGTGGCATAGCTTCACCCTTGCTGTTGTAACAAAATTTTGCAAGCAAAGGATACAAAGTTTCATTTACCAATGTGGACTTTCCGCTGCCACTTACACCTGTCACCAATATCATTTTACCCAGCGGTAATTTAACCGATACATTTTTTAAGTTGTTTCCTGTAGCGCCTTTCAATTCTATAAATTTTCCGTTCCCTTTTCTGGTCTCCGGAGGTATGGCAATAGTCTTTTCGCCTTTTAAATACTTTGCTGTTTCAGAATTTGATGCCAATACTTCAGCAGGTGTACCAGCCGCAACAATGCGCCCACCGTGCGTTCCTGCTTTTGGACCAATGTCAATTAAATGATCGGCCGCCATCATGATATCCTTATCATGCTCCACGACAAGTACGGAGTTTCCAATATCTCTAAGGTTTTGCAAAGCTTTTATCAACCGCATATTATCTCGCTGGTGCAAGCCTATGCTCGGCTCATCCAACACATAAGTAATTCCCTGCAACTGCGATCCTATCTGCGTTGCAAGCCTTATTCGTTGGTATTCGCCGCCGCTCAAACTTTTAGATGGACGATATAAGGTTAAATAAGTGAGGCCAACATTCAATAAAAATTCAAGGCGCTCTCTTATCTCTTTCAATAAATCTTTTGCAATAATATTTTGTTTTGTACTCAGTCGCGCTTCAACACCTGCAAACCAATTGTGCAAAATGTCTAAATCCATTGCGCTCAATTCAGCAATGTTTTTCTCATCAAATTTAAACCACAGACTCTCTTTGCGAAGCCTTGTGCCACCGCATTGTTCACAGGTTCTTAAATGCATAAATTGTTCTGCCCAGTCTCTCACACTTTCGCTACTCGATGCTGCGGTAAACCATCTTTTTACCATTGTTACCACACCTTCATATTCTGTAGAGTAATAATTCTCTGCAGTTTTTTCAGTGTCTAAATCAATCTCTGCATCAATACTATTTTCATCAATTTCCTCTTTGCCATAGAGCAAAATATTAAGTGCTTTTTGTGGAAGGTCTTTTACAGGTTTGTCTAAATTGATTTTATTTTTTTTTGCCACACTTACAATTTGCTGGTAAGTATATGCGGCTCTTTCTTCTCCCAAAGGTGCAATACCACCGGCTTTTACACTTAAACTTCCATCAGGTATAATAGCATCCATATTGATTTGAAACACCGTACCCAATCCTTTACAACCCGGGCATGCGCCATAAGGTGAGTTAAATGAAAATGCATTTGGAGAAGGCTCTTCGTAACTAATTCCCGTATCAACACACATTAATTGCTTGCTGTACATGCTCACAGCTACCCCGCCATTCTCATCAGTGCTATCTGCTGCTACTTCTTTTTTATTCTTGATTTTTTTTGATGAAGATTCTGAAGTTGCACTTGGTGAAGGATTTGGAGAAGCCGATACAAACATCAAATCTTTGCCCATCTGCAAACTTTTTTGAACACTCTGGCTAAGCCGAAATTTCATATCGGGTATTACCTGCAATCTGTCAACAACCACTTCAATGTTGTGAATTTTATACCTGTCCAATTGCATCCTCGGCACCAGATCCATTATCACATTATCAACCCTCACTTTTAAAAAGCCTTTCTTTCTTATATCTTCAAACAATTCTCTGTAATGGCCTTTGCGACCACGAACAAGCGGTGCAAGCAAACTTATTTTTTGGTTATCAAATCTCTTATTAATAGATTCTACAATCTCCTCTTCAGAAAATTTGATCATCTTTTTACCTGTATTATAACTGTAGGCTTCTCCTACTCTTGCAAACAACAATCGTAAAAAATCATAGATCTCTGTAATGGTTCCTACAGTACTTCTTGGATTTTTGTTTGTTGTTTTTTGTTCTATAGAAATTACCGGAGAAAGCCCCGTTATCTTGTCTACATCGGGTCTTTCCATGTCTCCTACAAATTGCCTGGCATATGCAGAAAAACTTTCCATATACCTTCGCTGTCCTTCATTATAAATTGTATCAAAAGCCAATGATGATTTACCGCTGCCACTTACACCTGTAAAAACTACCAGTTTATTTTTTGGAATTTTTATGTCAAGATTTTTGAGGTTATGTTCACGTGCTCCAAACACTTCTATAAATTCATCTGCCACCATATCAGTAGAGGTGCCTCTTTTTGTTTTCGCCATATCGATGCTGCTTGCTACAAATATACAACCTAAAGGACTGCAGCTTTTTTAAGTGGAACCGATATTCCGCAAATAAAAAATTTATTGCTTGATACACAATCATGTGATAATCTTCCACCCTAAATTGGCTCACTTGTTGTTTAAATTAACCAATCTATTAATAACTAAAACAAAAAATTATGAAACAATCATTCAACACGTACAGTAGCAAGTTTTTACTGTTTGCATTCACCATTTTAAGTTCCGCTATTGCATTTGCGCAGGATAGTACTGTAGCTAGTACAACTACATCAACAACTGCAACTTCTACTGAAAAAACTTGGTATATGGAGCCATGGGCTTGGGTTTTAGGAGGAGTTATTTTACTTGTAATTATTTTATTGGCAACAAGAAGTTCAAGTAACACAACATCTGCAGATAAGGTAACAGTAACAAAAACAGTCCAAAGAGACAACGAAACTCTCTAAGTATCTGCGTTTGTTGTTGTATCAAAATTTTAAAAAATTTTCGAATGCCTTTTTTATTTTTTGAGTACAATTTTCTACAATAATAAAATTAGTTATGGTATAAAAATTGTTCTTGTATTGATAGAATTAAAAACATAAAAAACAAAAAATATGACAACGAACGAAAAATTGGTAGAAGTTTTAAATGATCTCGTACAGATTAATAATGACAGGATTGAAGGTTATCAAAAAGCAACTGAAGAAGCGAAAGATTTAGATGTTGATTTGAAAGCGATCTTTATTAAAATGGCTGAAGAAAGCATTAAGTACAAAACAGAACTAGTTAATGAAGTTGGTAAGTTAGGTGGTGAGGCGGCTACAGGTACAACAGGATCCGGAAAAATCTACAGAGTGTGGATGGATGTGAAAGCCACATTCACTGGACATAACCGTCAAGCTGTTTTAGAAAATTGCGAATTCGGTGAAGATGCTGCACAAAAAGCATATAAAGAAGCATTGGCTTCAGATGCAGAAATGAGTGCAGATGTACGCCAATTGATAACCACACAACAGGCCTCTTTAAAAACATCACACGATATAATAAAAAAATACCGGGATATGCATAAAGCTGTAAATGCTTAGTTGTAGTTTTAGGTAAATAAAAATGCTGCTTCCATTGAAGCAGCATTTTTTATTTTTTGACACTATCCCACAAAGTGTGTAAGTTAATTTAAGGGGTTTGGCTCTTTTTATAAAAG
>JANXTN010000343.1 GCA_025352435.1 Ferruginibacter sp.
CCTGTAAGTAAGGCAAATCTTTCACTTCAATGGGCCATGCATCATTTCCAAAAACTACAATATCTAATGTGTCTTTTGGATATTTTGTTTTTATTAATTCTGCCAAAGCCATAGCCACTTTTTTCGCAGGCGTAATTCTATCCTCACCATACAAAATCATGGAGTGAGAAATATCAATCATCAACACTGTACTCGTCTGCGATTTAAAATCAGTCTCTCTTATTTCCAGATCATCTTCCTGCATTCTAAAACTATCTATACCATGATTTATCTGTGCATTTCTTATAGAGGAAGTAAAATCAATTTGCTCCATGCTATCACCAAACTGAAAAGGTCTCGTCTCCGGGTTTATCTCATCTCCACCGCCAGGTTTGAATGTCTGGTGGTTTCCGGATTTTGTTTTTTTGAGTTTCCCGAAAATTTCTTCCAGGCTGCTTTTTCTAATCGTTTGTTCCGTTTTAGCCGTAATTTTTATTTCGCCTGTCTGGTTATTTTCATCGATGTACCCTTTCTTTTTTAAGTCTTCTAAAAAATCTCCAATACCATATTCATCATTTGTCAGTTTGTATTCTTTGTCTAACTCGTTCATCCACTGCATGGCCTCATTAAAATCGCCACTTGTGTATGTGAGCAACTGGGTAAATATTTTCATCATTTTATCAAACCCGGTGGGTTCTTCTGATGAAGGATCAAATTTTGAAAAATTAAAACCGAGCATGGGAAATTATTTTATTGGGCAGATAAAAATTAAAACAGATACTAAAAACGCAACTTTATTTAGGAGCTTAAACAGCCAATTATTTTGCCATAAAGTTAGCATTGTCCAAATTTCTGAAGTATCGTAATGCGGAATAGAAAATACTTTAACAACTATCTCAATTTTAGGCAAAAAAATCCCGTTCCATATAGAGAACGGGACAATTTTAAAAATGAATTTATTTACGGTTTTGTAGAATCTATAGGTTGGGTATTTATCACCGCAGGTGTTTCTTTTGCGGGTGCTGTCTGCATTTGTTTAAACTGTTGCTCCATTTGCAACAAACCACCGAGTAATTGAGTATTTCGCTCCTCTTCATACCTCATGGCTGCCCTTTTATTATCTGAAAGACTTTCGTAATACGCTGCCTGTTGTTCCATATCTTTTTTGAGTGCAGCAGTCACTTTTTTAATTAAAACAGAATCTCCTGCTTTGTATGCAGCAATCAAGTACTGAAGCGATATTTGATTTTGCTGTTGTTGCCTGCTAGCCATTCCATAGGGCATATTATCTTCTGTCATTCCTTTATCAGACTTATTCAATAATTTTTTTGCGTCTTCTTTTCTTCCGCCTTCAGCTAAATTACCTGCGGCCTGCGCATAAGCCAATCGAATACTGTTTAGATGCCTTCTGTTTTCTTCATCAAAATAATTATTCTTTTTATCGGCACCGCCAAATAAGAATTTATTCATCATTTTATCCAACACCCAATCTTTATTAATTTCTCCATTGTTAATTGGAACAAGGCGATACGACAATCCATCCTGGCGGAGAAATTGCTGAAAGCCTAAGTCCCTATAAGGCGAAGTAAAATAAATAGGGCGCTGCCATTTGTTAGCTGCAATAATATTTAAAATGGCTGCATCATTTTTATACAGAACATTTTTAGGGATTTCAAACTGCATAGCCGGCAATACAGAATCGTTGGTATTTACCGTTCCATTTTGTTTTACAAGCGCAACATCTACGGGGACAAAAACTTTCTTACTCGGAAAAACATTAAGAGCACTGCCATCCCTACCCTGTTCCATTTTGGTAGGATCGTTACTTCCTGCATAATCTTTCATCATGCTGTATAAATCCATAAATTTAGTGGGATCTATTCCTGCCTTGGGAGCATTGTATACCACATCTCTGTTTGAACCTCGTATTTGTTCAGCACTCCATATTGGATCTATCGGATCGCTGTTGTTTACCTTGTACCGAAGTTGATTGATATACCAGTCCGTACCCAAAAGACTTGTGTTTATTACACGAATATCTGTACGAATACCTAATACTTCCTGCGCATACCAAAGTGGGTAAGTATCATTATCGCCGAAGGTGAAAAGAATTGCATTTGGTGCGCAACTTTCCAGATAATCAGTTGCCAAATCCGGAGCCGTGGTTTTATTACTTCTGTCATGGTCGTCCCACTCTTGTGAAGCCATTATTACTGGCACTGCCAAAAGACAAACAATTCCTGCAGCTAATGATGCATTTTTGGTACTCTTTAATGCCGGCATCAGCAATTCTTTGACGTATAGAACACCAAGGCCAATCCAGATAGAAAAAACATAAAATGAACCTACAAATGCATAATCTCTTTCTCTTGGCTGGTTACCGGCCATATTTAAGTAAAGAGAAATGGCTATTCCTGTGAAAAAGAAAAACAGTCCTATTACAAGCGCATCCCTTTTATCATTTTTTATTTGAAAGAAAAGCCCTAACAAACCCAGAATAAAGGGTAACATGTAAAGCTTGTTATTTGCCTTATTATTTTTTAGCGTATCCGGCAATTTATTTTGATCGCCAAGGCGGATATTATCATAAAAGGCAATACCCGTTTTCCAGTTACCATCTCTTACATTGCTCATTTGTACGCCCTGTACATCATTCTGCTTGCCTGCAAAATTCCACATGAAATAACGCCAGTACATCCAGTTAATTTGGTAGCTAAAAAAGAATCCAATGTTATCTGCCATGGATGGAGCATGTTCATAAGTGCCATCTTTATTTTTCCCTATTTCTGCATAATCCGCATAGTAATCCGCATGGCCCTGGTCATTGCTTTGGTCCCACATTCTTGGGAAAAAATGTTTGTCTTCAGGCGCAAAGACATACTCTACTTTTCTCCCTTCTTTTTCATATTTGCCACCAGATTTAATGTAAGTATCTGTAACTTTTGAATCCTGTATCTGTGCTGTAAAATCCTGCCCAAACAATATCGGCCAATCTCCATACTGCTCACGAGATACGTAGCTCATAAGGTTTACAGGATTATCTACTTCATTCATATCTACAGCCACATTTGCATTGCTACGCACAAGCGTGGTTGAATAAGACGCAAAGCAGCCGAGGGTAATAAAAAGAAAACTCCACATGCCTAGTTTAAGCAAGTTCCAGTTTTTGTTATGTGCTACTTTTAATCCAACATATACTAAGGCAACCAGCATCACAAAGAAAAATGCAAAGCCGGTAAAAAAAGGAAGACCAAAATCATTTACAAAAAGAATATCAAAACTGCCTGCTCCCTTAACGGTCCATTGTATTAATGCCTTTTGTGCAAAGCCCGTAATAATAATAGCAAGGATAAATGCGTAAAAGGTTCTTAACGGCGTTACTCTATATCTCTTAAAGAAATAGATCATTACAATAGCGGGAATTGTAAGTAAGTTCAGCAAATGCACACCGATTGACAATCCCATTAAAAAAAATATAACAACGATGTATCTGTCTGCTTTTGTAAAATGCCCTTTAATACCTGCAATATGTTCTTCAGTTACTTCAGCTTCCCATTTCAACATAAGCCAAAATAACAAGGCAGTGAAAAACGATGCTAATGCATAAACCTCTGCTTCTACAGCACTGTACCAAAATGTATCGGAAAAAGTATATGCTAATGCACCTACTGCACCTGCGGCCATAATGGCAATGATATTTCCGGAATTAAGTTCATTCCCATTTTTTAAAAACATCTTTTTAGCAAAATGGGTGATCGTCCAAAATAAAAAAAGGATGGTAAACCCACTTGCCAAAGCGCTCATTAAATTTATACCTGTAGCTGCATTTGCAGGAGAAAAAGGTGACATAAACAACCTTCCAATAAGTACAAAAAAAGGCGCACCGGGTGAGTGCGGAATCTGCAATTTGTAGGCACTGGAGGCAAACTCGCCACAATCCCATAGACTGCCATTCTTCTCCATAGTTAAAATGTAAACAGAACATGCAATGATGCAAACTACCCAACCGGTAATATTATTAATGCGTTTAAAATTCATATAAGAATTAGTTATTTATAAGGTCGCAAATATAAGTATGTTTACGCGTGGGCGAAATTGTGTTCGTTTTTTTTATAAAAA
>JANXTN010000350.1 GCA_025352435.1 Ferruginibacter sp.
AAAAAGTTCCATTCGTAATGGAGTTTTTGGGTAGTCAGTCTTACATTAAGACAAAGACTTTTTCCGATGAGGGAGCAGCACTGATGGAAGATTTAAAAAAAGCTATGAACGAAATAAAATTGCACAAACAAGGTAAAATAAAATTAAAAACTGCTCAACAACTTTTGAATGAGCTATAATGTTTTACCTACGTCTAAATTTTCTAAAGAGATTAAAAGACTAATAAAAAAATACCCTTCCTTAAAATCAGAATTTGCAAATTTAATATCATTGCTTTCTGAGAATCCAACCACAGGAACATCCTTAGGAAAAAATTGTTACAAAATTCGTATTGCCATTGCTTCAAAGAATAAAAGTAAAAGCGGCGGAGCCAGAATAATCACTTACTTAATATTAAAGGATAAGTCTGTATTCTTACTTACTATTTATGATAAAGCAGAAAAACAAACTGTATCTGATAAAGAATTAAAAGAAATGATTAAAGAAATTAGATAACTTTTAAGAAGAAAAAATGAAAACATACATCATAATAGGAGCATCATCAGGTATTGGTTTGCAATTGGCTAAAACCCTTGCTGACAAGGGCGATAAAGTTATTGGTACTTACAATTCGCATCCTGTAGAAAACAGTGATAACATTACTTATCATCCTTTAAATGTTACTGCGCCGGAGTTTGATCTTTCATTTTTCCCTGAAGTGATTGACGGAATTGTTTACTGCCCGGGCAGCATTAATTTAAAACCCTTTGGCAGAATAAAAGCAGAAGATTTTTTGAGCGATTTCAACTTACAGGTTGGTGGTTTGATAAAGATTTTGCAACATGCTTTTCCTGCACTTAAGAAAAGCGCCCATGCTACTGTAGTTGTTTTTTCAACCGTAGCAGTACAGCTTGGTTTGCCATTTCATTCGCAGGTTTCTGCATCCAAAGGCGCCATTGAAGGGCTCACAAAAGCACTCTCTGCAGAATGGGCACCAAGCATAAGAGTAAACTGTATAGCCCCATCCTTAACTGATACGCCGCTTGCCGCTACTCTATTAAACACCGATGAAAAGAAAGCTGCAAATGCGCTTCGCCACCCATTAAAAAAGATCGGTACAGCTGCAGATATTGCAAACATGGCCGCATTTTTATTGTCAGAAAACGCCGCATGGATTACCGGACAAATTATACATGTAGACGGTGGAATGAGCACGGTGAAGATGTAAAACAAAAGTGTCAGATTTAAGTTTTAAGCTTCAGAATAATGTCAGGTATTTCTCTTTATCGATCCCAAAATTATTGTAGTTACTATTCTCCACCGTAGAACTATTATTATCTTTTCCCATAATTTTATTGGCTGACATTTCAACCATCAGCTATTACAGCTTGCCGTTTTCAAAAAGTACTATATTTGTAATATAAAAACAACAGTATGCGAGAAATTATTGGGGAATATCAGCATTTAAAAAAGAACATTTCATTATTGATAGATAAGAGCGGTTATAAAAATGTCTTCATTGCAGAAAAGATTGGATTACTGCCAAACCATTTCTCTGTAAAAAAACAACGCAACTCCTGGACCGACCAGGAAATAGATAAAATTTTAAGTGTAATAGAAAATGAAGCATTGGAAGATTACTATTTTGGGATGATGATGGACGGTACCAACAAAGAGGAAACCCTGAGTTTGGCGCAGCTCAAATCAAACATGAAAGCATGGAAATAATCATCACCAAGACTTTTGAAAAGCAATTAAAATCGGTTCCGAAATATATAAGAGAAAGCGCCATAGCAGTGTTGGAAGCGTTGGAAACAGTAACGAACGTAAGTGAAATTAAAGACCTAAAAAAACTAAGTGGTTACACAAATTACTATCGCATCAGAATAGGAAATTACAGAATGGGTTTACAAATAATCAATCCAAAAATTATTGTAGTTACTATCCTCCACCGTGGAACGATATATCAACTTTCCCCATAATTTTTTTGGCTGAAATTTCGACAATCAACCATCAAACATCAACCATCAACCAATCAACTATTCAACAATAAAACCATGAAACACTTTACTTCCTTCCTCCTAATGCTCTTCTCCATGATCAATGCCCAGGCACAATTGAAATATCCCGCTGCACGAAAAACAGAAACAGTAGATAATTATTTCGGTACAAAAGTTTCCGATCCTTACCGTTGGATGGAAGATGATAAAAGCGCTGAAACCAAAGATTGGGTTACCGAACAGAACAAAATAACCTCAGCTTATCTGAACAAGATTCCTTACCGTGCTAAGTTTCAATCAGCCATTGAAAAAGTATTCAACTACCCAAAATATTCTGCACCATTTAGAAAAGGCGAATGGTATTATTTCTATAAAAACAATGGCCTCCAAAACCAGTCTGTTCTGTATCGTCAGAAAGGGTTGGATGGAAAAGTAGAAGAAGTAATTGACCCAAACAAACTCAGCAAAGATGGTACAACAAGGCTCGGTTTGTTTGGTCTTAGCAAAGATGGAAAGTACGCCGTACTTGGCCTCAGCGAAGGCGGTAGCGATTGGCAAACTTACAAGGTACGTGACATGACCACTGGTAAAGATCTAGAAGACAAACTGGATTGGGTAAAAATAAGTGGTGCTGCCTGGAGCGGCAATGGTTTTTATTACAGCCGCTACCCCGCACCTGAAAAAGGCGCAAGTGCTTTAAGTGTAAAAAATGAAAACCACCAGGTATATTATCACAAAGTAGGCACCGCACAAAGCGCAGATGTATTAATTTATGAAGACAAAAACAACCCACAGCGTTTTCATACAGCCAGCACCAGCGAAGATGAAAAATATTTGTATTTAACTATCAGTGACAGAGGCAAAGGCTTTGATGGAAACGCCATCTACGTAATGGATTTAACGGCCACTAGCAAAACATTTAAGCCTTTAATAAAAGATGTCAGCAACAATGAATACAACATTGTAGAAAACACCGCAACAGATTTTATTGTAAGAACAAACAGTGGCGCACCTAATGGAAAAGTAATTTCCATTCCTATAAAAACAATGGATGCAGCCGCAGCAAAAACCATTATTGCCGAAACCACCGAGCCCCTTCAAAATACAAATGCCGGCGGCG
>JANXTN010000362.1 GCA_025352435.1 Ferruginibacter sp.
CAATGCAAGGTTCTTTTCTGTTTCTTTCATCAACCTATCTCTAAGGTGACGACTCGTTACAAACTTACCTTCTTTACCAAAGAAAGGTGAGTTGTTAATGCTAAACAACATACTCATGGTAGGCTCATCAACACTAATTAAGGGCAATGCTTCGGGGTTTTCTACATCAGCAATGGTGTCGCCAATGTTGAATTCCTCCAAACCAACAACCGCACAAATATCTCCTGCTATAACTTCTGTTACTTTCTTTTTGCCCATGCCTTCAAAAACATAGAGCTCTTTTATTTTCATTTTTTTAATGCTGCCATCGGCCTGCATCAATGCTATTTGCTGGCTTTCTCTAATAACACCACGGGCTACTTTACCTACTGCAATACGACCAAGGAAAGAAGAGTAATCTAAAGAAGTAATCTGCATTTGCAAAGGACCTTCGTTTACTTTAGGCTCGGGTACATATTTAATAACACCATCCAATAAAGGGAAAATATTGTCAATCTCCGTTAATGAATCATTGAACCAACCATTTTTTCCTGAACCATAAAAAGTTGGGAAATCAAGCTGAGCTTCAGTCGCATCAAGGTTAAAAAATAATTCAAAAACTGCATCGTGTACTTCATCCGGACGGCAGTTGGGTTTATCTACTTTATTAATTACAACCATTGGTTTTAAACCTAATGCCAAAGCTTTTTGTAATACGAAACGGGTTTGTGGCATTGGTCCTTCAAATGCATCTACCAACAAAACCACACCATCAGCCATTTTAAGTACACGCTCCACTTCACCGCCAAAGTCACTGTGACCCGGGGTATCAATAACATTTATTTTATAATCTTTGTATACGACAGCAGCGTTTTTACTAAAAATAGTAATACCACGTTCTCTTTCAAGATCGTTACTGTCCATTATTAAATCGCCGGTATCCTGATTGTCTCTGAATACTTTAGTAGAGTGAAGAATCTTATCTACCAACGTTGTTTTACCGTGATCTACGTGTGCAATAATTGCAATGTTGCGAATATTCATTTAAATTTTTTATTGGTACCGACATTAGTCGGGACGGTTTTTAAGTGTGCAAAAGTACGGGTTTTATGCCAGACGGCAAGGCGAAAGATGTTAGCTGCGTATTGTTATATTGTTAAATGTGTTTTGGCACAGAAACCAATTAGCAACTGGTAAATGACTTTTGAACCTAACGTTAACTGGCATAGGGTGGCAACATTAGCCCTTTGTAAATGCTTAAGTTTTATTTTTAATTTTGCTTCTAAAGGTTGCGTAATCTAAAAAGTAAATTACCCTTAAAGAAAAACTAGTAAACTGATTGCCCGCAATTACATTTTGTGCATTTTTAAAATAATTTTTTTCGAACGAACGGCTAAAATTTTGCCCAATGTTTTTCCAGGCTAGTGTAATAAAACTGCCTTGTGTAAACTGCCAGTTGTACAACATATCTGCCGCAAGGAAATTAAAATTCTGATTTACATTTTGTGTAAATGGGCGATCAGGCGTATTCAAGTTTCCATTAATATCTAACTCATAAAATTGTTGTGGATTTACTTTTGCAAAAGAATGTCTGGCCCTGAAAGAAAGTCCCATTTTGTTGTTGAAGTTGTATTTCAGGCTGAGGACGTTTTCAACGTTGTTAATATTTCTTCGTGAAAAAATAATAGTATCGTTTGCAATATTGCCAGTGTAAATTGTATTTGCCCAGCCTGATTCATTCTTGTTGTTTTCAATACCTATATTTTCTTCAATTGAAAACTTACTGCTGAAACGTACTTTACCACCAATGCCAAAATTTAAAGAACTGCGATTAAAGTTGCCACCATAACGGGTTGATGCGTTTAGACTCCAAGATATTTTTTTTGCATCGTTACTTTGCATATAGGTATAAATACCACCACGACCTTTATTTTTTACAACTCTGCCTTTATCTCTCGGCTCGTAAAAATCATTGTCTGAAAAGCGATAGTTTGTACCTAAGCCAATTTGCCAAAGTTTCTTTGTTTGCGCATTAAAATTATAGTTGATCCCCCCGGTCTGGTACATAAATTCTTTTCGCTTTAAAAAATCTATTGGAGTTACCAGGCGAGAATATCCGCCATTGAAATTCATATTAATACTGTTGTACCAACTTTTGGGCTTGTTCCAATTGTAACCCACAAAACCGCCATGCTCTAACACATTGTTATTGGTAAAATAACCTAAATCGCTTTTATCAAACTTAGCATTTGTTAGATCTTGACGGACATTAAAATTAAATCTACCACTTGTTTTGCCAAAGGAAAGGTTGTGAGAATAGCCGGTTGTTATAGACTTATTCGTTGCGACAATATTGCTTATGCTCACCTGCCCACTTAGGTTGTAGGTATTGGTTTTATTATTGAAATTAAACAACCCTGCGGCAACATCTGCATCATAATCTTTACCGCTGCGTAATACACTTGTGTTTACAAAAGATATGCTGCTGTTATGTTTGAGGGTCTGATCCAACACCAACACATTGTAATTTGTGAGTGGGTCGGTTTCAAATTTTCGAGTGGTTTTGTTTACATCCTCCACAACTGCATACTGTGGTTTTGTGATAGAATTTAATATTCCTACACCCAACCCTTTTTGTGTGCGCCCGCTTATTTTAGTAGCATTTATTAATTTACTTTGCCCGGGATTTTTAATTACTTTTTCAATAGGGGAAATGTTGTCATACACATCGCCGTAATGAATGGGGCGTCCGCCTATTCTTCTGCTGTAAAACAAATCTCCTTTGTTAAACAGTTCTGTACCTTCTGTAAAAAATGCACGGTTTTCAGAAAATCGTTGCTCAAAAGGTGTGAGGTTTAAGGTAAGATTATCTGTTTGTACCTGCCCAAAATCAGGTATTAAAGTCATATCTAAAGTGAAAGCCTGATTAATACCATATTTTACATCCATACCGCCATTAAATAAAAGTTCTGATTTTTTTTCATCTGGTGCGGCATTGCCATTTAGGTTATAGTAGGTTGAAAAGTATGGTGCAAGCTGGAGTCTTACCGGCGGTTTTATATTTTCGAAGCCTTTGATCTGTCCTTCCTGTGTAAGAAAACCGTTTACATTAGGATCGATTGTTTGCCAAGTTAATTTTTGACCGCTTTTTTTTCTTTGGCGTACGATATTTAAACCCCAATCCTGAACAGGTTTTTTACCAAATCTGATAGCAGAGTAAGGTATAAATATTTCGAAACTCCAACCATCATTATTGATTTTGGTGGCACTTTGCCAAACTGCATTCCATGCAAAATCTTCATTATTTCCATTGCTGTTGGGAGCTACTTTAGCATCGTATTGTTCATTAAGTGGTGTAAGAAAATATTCAAATCCATTTTGTTTGTCATTGTAAGTATCTAACACGATTCCTATAAAATCATTGTTGCCAAAGCCATCTCTTCCTGTGAGTTCAGAAGCTATACTGTCTTTGCTTTGCTCATGCACATAACCACCAATATACATACCGCCGTTATCATAAAGAAAATACACTTCAGTTCTATTTAGTTCACTTTCAGGTTTGAATGGTGTAGGCTGAAACTCAGTAAACTTATTTGCCATTGTTGCTGTCTTCCAAGCCACATCATTTATTTCTCCGTCGAGTTTAATGGTGCCGATCAACTTTTTTATAGTGATACTTTTTTTCTCTAGAACAGTAATAGACTGGCCGCTGCCTGTAAAAAAAGCTAGTAATAAAACAGCCTGAAATAAAAATTTCATCGGAATAGTGTTTTAGTTTGATGATGGTTTTATTTGTTAAATAAACCCGTATACGAAACTAAACGTACATGCTGATGGAATAGTTACCACTTATCAAAATAAATTTTTATTAGGATTTCTTTAACGGATGGAACAGGAGTGTGCAATACAATAATAATGTTTAAAATTATTACCCAGCCGCCTGTTCATGCAAGTAATCTTTGCGCTTAAGTTCGAAGTTTTTACCAAGGTATAACCTGCGAACCTGTTCATCTCCTGCAAGTTCTTCTGCAGTGCCATGTTTAAAAATACTTCCGTCGATTAAAAGATACGCACGGTCGCAAATTGATAGCGTTTCGTTTACATTATGATCTGTTATGAGAATGCCGATATTTTTATATTTAAGCTTTGCAATTATTTCCTGAATATCTTCTACCGCAATCGGATCCACACCGGCAAATGGTTCATCCAATAAAATAAATTTAGGGTCAACTGCCAATGCCCGGGCAATTTCTGTTCTTCTTCTTTCACCACCGCTTAAAGTATCGCCGTTATTTTTTCTTACATGCTGCAAGCGAAACTCATCCAATAAAGATTCTAGTTTTAGTTTTTGATCAACTTTTTTAAGTCGTGTCATTTCCAAAACTGCCATAATGTTTTCTTCCACACTCAGTTTTCTAAACACACTTGCTTCCTGCGGCAGATAGCCAATGCCCATTTGCGCACGCTTAAACATAGGGAGTTTGGTAATATTTATATTATTCAAAAAAACTTCTCCCTCATCCGGTTTTACCAAACCTACCACCTGATAAAATGATGTCGTTTTACCCGCACCATTTGGTCCAAGCAGACCTACAATCTCTCCCTGGCTCACATTAAAAGATACATTGCTTACCACTGTGCGGCTGCCATATCTTTTTACAAGAT
>JANXTN010000374.1 GCA_025352435.1 Ferruginibacter sp.
CTGTAAAAGGCGATGATAGCAAAAAGAAAGATCAAAAACCAATGTCCTTGCCTATGCTTTAAAAAGCGATGATGGTAAAACCAAGTATCCAATTATCCTGCTTATGCTGTAACAGGCGATGATAGCAAAAAGAAAGATCAAAAAACCCAATGACCTGCTCAAGCTGCCAACGACAGTAGAAAGCAAAAAACCAATTGAATCTAAAAACCTATAAAAAACACAGATCCTAAACCAAGCTTATGCTGCTAACCAACAGCGATGATAGCGAAAAACCAATCACTGAAACCGAGACATTATTGAACTGAATATAATATTCAGATTTAAAATCTCTCCGTGAAAACCGGATGTATCGTTGGTACTAAAACATTACTTCCATCATGCAGCGTTTATCAAAGCATGATGGAATTTTTTATTTCTCCTTGAGAGTGTATTTTTAAACAATGTTCCTCAACACTCCTTCTACCTCCCATGCACAAAGAATCATTTCTCTTGTTCCATCTATTACTGAGTTGTTATTCGACCTGAATCTTACAAACCAAGTTGTTGGCATCACTAAGTTCTGTGTGCATCCTGCAGAATGGTTTCAAACAAAAGAAAAAATAGGAGGCACTAAAAATGTAAGTATTGAAAAGATAAAAGCCCTACAGCCTGATTTAATTATTGCAAGCAAAGAAGAAAACGTGCAGGATCAGGTTGAGTTATTAGCACAGGAATTTCCTATATTTCTAACAGATGTAAGTTCTTACGATAGTGCAATACAAATGATTCATGATATCGGAATGATCACGTTGAAAGAAACCGAAGCAGCAAAACTCATCCAAACGATTCAATCAAATTTTGCGTCCCTTACAAAACTTTCTCAACCCATCAACACTGTTTATTTAATTTGGAAAGATCCTTACATGACGGTCGGCGGTGATACATTCATTCATGACATGTTGTTGAAAATCGGTCTTCAAAATATTTTTAGCGAACACAACAGATACCCTCAAACTACTTTAGAAGAATTAGCAATTGTCCATCCTCAAATTGTCCTTCTATCATCAGAACCCTACCCTTTTAAAGAAAAACATATCGAAGAAATACAAGCAGTTTTACCCACAGCAAAAGTTATGTTGGTAAATGGTGAAATGTTCAGTTGGTATGGCAGCCGCATGCAGTTTATGCCTCCATATTTCAATAAATTACTAGCAAAAATTACGATATAAAACAGCCATTTACCCGAACTTTTAAATGAATGTACTTTCATACATTTGTAAAAAATCAGTTTATGAGTAAATATGGTTCAGGCGTATTATTTGGCGCAGCTTTAGAAGCTTTATACAACGATGCAAAAGACAACCAATTTGCCTTGCCGGCAGTAAATTCCATTGGTACAAATACCATAAATGCCACGCTGGAAACAGCAGCAAAAGTTAACTCACCAGTCATCATACAATTCTCTAACGGCGGTGCTCAGTTTATTGCAGGTAAGGGAATGCCAAATGATAACTTACAGGGAAATATTGCAGGTGGAATTTCCGGTGCATTGCACATACACAATGTGGCAAAATATTATGGCGTACCGGTTGTGTTGCACACAGACCACGCATCTAAAAAATGGTTACCATGGATTAGTGGTTTAATAGATGCAGGCGAGCAGTTTCATAAAGAAAAAGGCCAGCCGTTGTTCAGCTCTCACATGCTCGATCTTTCTGAAGAGCCTATTGAAGAAAACATAGCAACATCGGTAGAATTTTACAAACGCATGGCACCACTTGGTATGAGTATAGAAATTGAACTAGGTGTAACCGGAGGTGAAGAAGATGGCGTAGATAACAGTGATGTAGACAACGAAAAATTATATACACAACCGGAGCATGTGGCTTACTCTTATACAGAGTTAAGTAAGGTTGGCAAATTATTTACAATAGCCGCTGCCTTTGGCAATGTTCATGGGGTTTACAAATCAGGCAATGTGCAGCTTACACCGATCATTTTAAAAAACAGTCAGGATTATATTGAAAGAGAATTAAAGACCGGCCCAAAACCCGTATACTTCGTATTCCATGGTGGTAGCGGTTCTCCGCAGCATCAAATAAGAGAAGCAATTGGCTATGGTGCTATCAAAATGAATATAGATACCGATTTGCAGTGGGCTTTTTGGGAAGGCATCTTAGAAAATTATAAAAAGAACGAAGGTTATTTACAGGGTCAGCTTGGCAATCCTGATGGTGCAGATTCACCCAACAAAAAACACTACGACCCACGAGTGTGGCTAAGAAAAGGCGAAGAGAGTTTTATTAAAAGGTTAGAAGTTGCTTTTGATGATTTAAACTGCATCAACAGAAACGCCTAAGAGTAAAACAGACCCAATAATATTTTCAATTTTTATGGAGAACCATCCATTTAATAAAAAAATAAATGAAGAAAGAAGAAGATTTTGATGCCATATTATCAGGCAACACTGATGAAGGCATACACAAAAGCAGTTGGTTTAAGAGAATAAAAAAAGGCATCCTCACATCTACAAAAGATAAAAAAGATGCACCCGAAGGGTTGTGGGAAAAGTGCCCTGAGTGTAAATACACATGCACAGTTACAGATTTAGAAGAGAACAATTATGTATGCCCTCAATGTGAGTATCACCACCGCATAGGCAGTGCCGAATACTTTGATATTATTTTCGATGATGGGCAACACGAAGAGCTTTTTGCCAACATAAAATCGAAAGACTTTTTGGAGTTTGTGGATCTAAAGCCATATGGCAAGCGCCTGGAAGACACCTACAAAAAAACGGATATACACGATTCCATAACTGTGGCGCATGGCAAAGTAAAAGCACATGATCTTGTAATTGCCTGTATGGATTTTGAATTTATAGGCGGCAGCCTTGGTAGTGTTATGGGCGAAAAAATAAGCCGTGCCTGCGATTATTGCATGCAGCACCGCGTACCGTTTATGATAATCAATAAAAGTGGTGGCGCACGTATGATGGAAAGTGCATTTTCGCTCATGCAGCTTGCAAAAACTTCGGGTAAATTACACCAACTCGCAGAAGCCAAAATTCCTTATATCTCTCTATGCACCGATCCCACTTTTGGTGGTACCACTGCATCGTTTGCTATGCTGGGCGATATTATTTGTGGCGAACCAGGCGCTCTCATTGGCTTTGCAGGCCCAAGGGTTATTAAAGAAACTATTAAAAGAGATCTACCACCCGGTTTTCAGCGCAGCGAGTTTGTGCTGGAACATGGCTTTTTAGATTTTATAATTCACCGAAAAAACTTGAAAGAAAAACTTGCAGATCTGCTAATCATATTTAAAAACTAAAAAAAAGATCCTTTTGTGGGAGCTTTTTTTATAGAGTTTACTTAAAGGCAAGGATGACATCTTTTAAATAGATGTCATCCTTGCAGCCAGCTTTTCCAAATCAATAAACAAAACCTTCTTTTTTTGGGGCTCTTAGCCGGGGGAACTTTTATCAACATTTGATGCGGCTATACGTTACAATCTTTTTGCTCAAAGGCAGCAAAAAGGATTTTTACTTCTATCCGCCAGCCCTTCGACGGTATATCTTTTTTCATCTTTATTAAAGCGGATTCTAGCTGTATATATATTTACGTCTCCAATTAAATAATCTAAACTACACACTATAGGCCAAGGCCTGGTCTGCTACCAGCAGCTGCCCGGTAATATTTTTTCTTACGATTTTTTAAATAGTTCGGCTGGTCAAAGACCGGGCCTCGGCTCTCACCCATGCATTGGACGACCAACAAAGGCGAAAAAATTACTGGGGCACAGCGATTTAAAAACCACGTTGATTTACCTGCATACAAGCAATGAAGACCTGCTGAAAATAATGAGCCCGTTGGATGATTTACAACTAGACTAGGTTGTATTTGCGCTACTACTATGGAGCTGCG
>JANXTN010000033.1 GCA_025352435.1 Ferruginibacter sp.
TTGTAAAAAAATCGTTGAATTGCATTTACAATCACCGGCCATGTGGAGTGTGTTTTTATTGCAGGATCTGTTGGCTATTGATGGAAAGCTGCGAAGACCTATACCATCAGAAGAACGCATTAACGATCCTTCAAACCCAAACCAGGTATGGAATTACAGAATGCATTTAACTTTAGAGGAACTTTTAAAAGCAGACCATTTAAACCTGCAATTAAAAATGATGATCAAGGAAAGTGGCAGATAAATTTGCCTGTCTTTCATAAAATATTTTTACATGATCAAAATATCGTATAAAAAAATAAACTTACCATTTAAGTACCCGTTCACAATTTCAAAGGGAACAAAAACGCATCAACCATCGTTAATTGTGCGGTTAGATTATTTTGGACAAACGGGTTATGGAGAAGCGCCGGCAATCAATTATTACGACATTACTGTAGAAAAAATGATTGCAGATATTGAAGAGAAAAAAGTTTTTATAGAAAAATTTTCTTTGAGCGATCCCGAGCGTTACTGGCATTACCTGCACCATTTATTTCCAAAAAATCCGTTCCTGGTTTGTGCTTTGGATATGGCTGCATGGGATATTTTCGGCAAAATGAAACGCCAGCAGTTGCACGAATTATGGGGTCTCGATACCGGAAATGCACCCATAACTGATTTTACAATTGGTATAGATACTCTAGAAATGATGGTAAAAAAAATGATGGAAAAGCCATGGCCCATTTATAAAATAAAAGTTGGTTTTGATGGTGATGTAGAAATGGTTGCAGCTTTAAGAAAGCACACTAACTCAATTTTTAGAGTAGATGCAAATGCCGCCTGGAATGTAGATGAAGCCATGCGTAAAATTCCTTTATTGAAAGATCTTGGAGTTGAGATGGTGGAACAACCTTTGGCAAAGGATGATTGGGCAGGGATGAAAACATTGTATGAAAATGCATCGCTGCCTTTGTTTGCAGATGAGTCATGTGTAAAGGAAGAAGATGTATTAATGTGCCTTAAACATTTTCACGGAGTAAACATAAAGCTTACTAAATGTAGCGGCATAACGCCTGCAAAAAGAATGATAGCTAAAGCAAAAGAGCTTCGCTTGCAGGTAATGATAGGCTGCATGAACGAATCTTCTGTAGGCACTGCAGCTATTGCACAATTGGCGCCGCTTATAGACTACGTAGATATGGATGGACCATTGCTTTTAACAGAAGATATTGCAAGTGGCGTAACATTTGATACCGGTAAAATTGTTTACACTAATGGTTATGGTTTAGGAATTGAAATGGGGGAGTGGTAATTTTTCACACCAATAAATTATGGTCTAAAATTATTCCACTATTTTACGCCACATTTTAAAATTAAATATGCAGAAATATTTATTTATTGACAGGGATGGTACGTTGCTTCAAAGTCCGCCGCCGGGAGGACAGATAGATAGTTTTGAAAAATTACATTTTTACCCGCATGTTATCACCTGGGTTGGTAAAATTGCACGTGAACTGCCTTATAAACTAGTAATGGTTACCAATCAAAATGGATTGAACTCGCCTATGTATCCTACAGAGCAATTTTATCCTACACAAAATTTTATGCTGGAGGTTTTTACAAATGAGGATATTATTTTTTCTGAAATAATTATCGATGGATCTTTACCTCAGGAAAATTCGCCGTTGCGAAAGCCACGTACAGGCAGAATGACAAAATATCTGACTGATGATAATGCTGATATTAAAAATTCTTTTGTGATAGGAGATCGGCTAACAGACGTACAGTTTGCAAAAAACATGGGTTGTAAGGCTTTGTTTTTAAATCCCGCAAACTTAAGAGGACAAACTGAGTTGACTGATTCTATTGATGAATTAAAGACAAATTGGGTTGCGTTAGCATCTACTAATTGGCAGGATGTTTATGAATTTTTATGCAAGCAACGAGAGATAACATCTTTTAAAAAGATGTCATCTTTCTGAGTCCATAAAGCACAAAAAAAAGCACATCTCTCAACGATGTGTTTTTTCAATTATTTAAATATCTTCTTACCAGATGTTTACTCTCAAGCTATCAGGTCTGTACATTTTGTCGCCGGGTTTAATACCAAAAGCCTCATAAAATTCAGGGACATTTACAAAAGGCCCGTTTACTCTTTCCTTTGAAGGTGAGTGCACATCTGTCATTACAAGATTTGCCAGTCTTTCTTTTCTTTCAGTATATAACCAACCTAATGCATAACCTAAAAAATAACGCTGCAATTGCGTAAACCCTGCAATTTTTTCATTCTTTTTGTATGAATCAGTTTTCTTAAACGCATCTAGTCCAAGAAGCACACCACCGAGGTCTGCAATGTTTTCTCCCTGTGTAGCACTACCATTTATATGCAAAGTATCTACCGGGCTAAATTCATTGAACTGGTTGATGATAAATTTTGCTCTCTTAGAAAATTCTTCTCCATCTTTTTTATTCCACCAGTCTTTTAAATTTCCTTTTTCATCATATTGTCTGCCCTGGTCATCAAAACCATGCGTAATCTCGTGCCCTACTGTAGATGCGGCTGCGTAACCATACACCAAAGCATCATCCAAATCCTCATCTCTGTAACCCGGCACAGCAAAAATTCCTGCAGGCAAAACAATCTCATTGTTGCTTGCGTTGTAGTAAGCGTTGTAGGTCTGAGGTGTCATTCCCCATTCGGTTCTATCTACCGGTTTGCCAAGTTTATTTAGTTGATAATTGTGCCACCAAGCAGCTGCACGTTGCACATTTAAAACCCAAGGGCCATCTTCTATAGCAAGGCTGCTAAAGTCTTTCCATTTATCTGGATAACCAACTTTTTTAGAAATGGTAGCCAGTTTTTGATAAGCTTTTGTTTTCGTGCTATCACTCATCCAGCTAAGTTTTGCAATGCGTTCTTTGTATGCTGCACGAATATTTTCCACTATTCCATCATATCTTTTTTTTGCAGTTTCGCTAAAGTATTCTTTAACAAAAAGCTGCCCAAGTGCTTCACCAATAGCATTCTCTTCTGAATCTAAAACACGCTTCCATCGGTCTTTAGGTTTGGTAGCGCCAGATAATGTTTTGCTGTATTCAAAGCGGTTATTAAATGTTTTTGAATCTAAATAAGCAGCTGATGAAACCACTAATCTTAATTTCAAATAATTTTTCCATACGTTAATTGGTGTAGCTTTTAGTTCATTGCTAAAGGCTGTATAAAATTCCGGCTGACCAATAATAATAGAGTCAACTTTATCAGTACCTGATAATTTTGCATAAGCAGTCCAGTTTACCGAAGGTGCTATTTTGCCTAATCCGGCACGGTTCATTTTATTGTAATTCTTATAAGGATCACGCAGATCAGCAATTTTTCTGCTTGCCTTTGCCAGCTTGGTTTCCAATGCAAAAACATCCTCTGTATTTTTCGCAGCATTCGCACTGTCAATTTGTGTGAAAGTTTTAAGTATATACGTTTTATAAGCGGCTTTTACTTTCAATGTTCTTTCATCTGTGTTAAAATAATAATCACGGTTTGGCAAGCCAAGGCCACCCTGCTCAAGTTTCACTGCCATCATTTCACTGTTTTTATCATCTTGTCCTATGTAAGTGCTAAACAAACAGCCAATACCTTTGCTTTGCAAACCTGCACCTACGATCATTACATCATCTGTAGTAACTATTGCATCTATCTTTTTCATATCTTCTGCAAGCGGCTGTAGGCCCGCAGTTTCAATAGCTGCTGAGTCCATTCCACTCTTCCAGAAATCACCTATTTTTTGTGTGATGGTTCCCTTTGCAGCTTTAGCCAGCACAGCATCTTCATTAATTTTTTTTAGCTTGTTGTAAATGTCATCCTGCACCATATTGCCAATTCCCCAGCCGCTTTCTGCATCTGGTATTGGCGTGCGTTTTATCCAACCGCCATTTGCGTACATAAAAAAATCGTCGCCCGGTTTTACGGTGCTGTCAATATTGGCTGCAAGTATATCGGGCTTGCTGCCTGTGCTGTTTGTAGATGTGCTTGAGTTTTTGGTATTGCAGGCAAACAAAATGCCGCAGAGCATAGCCGGTAAAAATATTTTTTTCATGTAAGTTGTTTTGTAAGCTAAATGTAACAATAAAATTAAACGGTAATAATTCAATTTTATGAAAGGCAAATTTGGGGCTTTGTACTTTTGTAACATTGGTCGGCATTTGGTCGGGCTTTCCGTTGTAATCTTTTTATTCCGCCAAAGGCGGAGAATAAAAAAAATTTCCACTGCAATCCCGCAGCCCAATGTCATTTAGTTAAGGAAACGAGCTGTCAGGTTGAGCGTGTCGAAACCGGGTTTTAATCGTATTATGATAGCATCGACTTCGACAAGCTCAGTCTGACAATCCTTAACTAAATGACATTGTCCCGCAGCCCTTGGGCATTTAGGCATTTTTCAACATTGCTTTGAAAATATTGTTCCAATTAAATTTAGTAAATCACAAATACTCAATTAGTTTTCTGTAATTCGTAATGACGTACACATTACTATTGCCTTTAAATGCAGATTTGTAATCATACAACACTGCGTCAATTCCAAGTTCAAATGCAGCCTTAATTTCAGATTCCAAATCATCACCTACCACTAATACATTTTCGGGATTTAATTTATTCCTAAAAAGAATATCCTCAAAGGTATCCCTCTTTGTTTTTTTTGTTGTTGTCGAATCTAGAATATGTATCTCCTTAAAATCATTTTCAATCCCAAGTGCATCAATCTTACTCAATTGAAGTTTCATAAAACCACTGGTTACCAAATATTTCTCAACAGATAAATTTTGAATGAAACTGTAATCCTGGAATACTTCTGCAGTGCCAGTATAACTTAAATATTTTAAGTGTGCTGTTGCCCTTTCCGTAAGCGTTTTTGAAAAATTATATTTTACCGCCACCTGCTGAAAAGGTTTTCTCAGAATATCTCTTTTAATATCGTCTATTTCATGACCATGATTTCCTTCATCTTTAATTAATGTGAACAAATGCGAAAACAAGGCTTCACCTATAGAGTCAGCTGCATACAGCGTATTGTCCAGATCAAAAATGATTGCTTTTTTTTTCAATGGTTCGTGCTTCAATTGTTTATGCAATCTAATAAAAAGGTTACTTTCTATTTTAATTCATGAATTTGCTTAGTATCATAAAACTCTATTTTTGGCGCTTTATCATGAACTTTATTTGTATAAAACAAAATGATTTTGAACAAAAAAATCCGTTTAAAAGTACCATAAGTATATTTTAAACGGATCTTGAAATTTTAAAAAGGAATTACATTACTTTTCTATAATCTGCTTTTGCTTCTTCGTATGTTACTTCTTTTAAACGAGGGCGCACACCAAATAGACCCAGCATATTTCTGTATTTCACAGCATAGGTTTTTCCTGCTTCTGCATTAAAAGTAATTGCTCTTTTTGACTGCTTCGGTGAAATAGTATGAGATCCCGGTGTAAGATCAGTTGTAACTACTGAACCACTTTTAAGTGTACCTACTTCTTTGCCGTCTACATTTACAGGGAATTTTGCAAACAATCCATAAGGGCTGCCTTTGCGGTATGCAATTAATTTTGCAGGTTGCTGTGCAAAAAGTGTTATTGAAAACATCATACATATAATTGCGAAAGATGTTTTTACGATTGTGTTTTTCATGAGTTTGTTGTTTAAAATGACATAATAAAACCATGTACGCTTAAAGAGTGAGGAAAGTTTTATGAAGCAACAAAAACATTTTCATACTATATATGCCAATGAGAGATCTTCAGTTTCAAATAGCGTTGAAGGAAATCGACTCGGTTTTTATAAATATTTAAGAGCAGCTTTTACATGTTTGAAGACAGTCAAAAATTTCTTAAAAAATATCATCATCTTCAATTATTATATCCAATCCCTTCTTAGTCATTTCAATTATTTTCGTGATTTAAATATTGGTAACTAACAATATTAATTATAATGATTTGACGTAGCACAATTTTTCCAATACTCCATAGTGATTGAAATAATCTTCTCAAGTTTTGGCATTTCTGTTTGTTTTATAAAGAAACCCGGCGCCGAAAGGTTGTATGCATTTATAACAGCTTTCTGTTCTATTGCTGTAGCGAAAAAGAGGTAAGGAATACACTTGATACCTAAATCCGCATCTGTTCTCAATTTTTCTCTTAATTCAAAACCATTTAGCTTGAGCATGTTTATATACAACAAAACAAGCGGTATTTGCTCGTTTGCAGGGAGTGGTGATTCCTTAATTAGGGGCTCGATCTGGTGGAAAGCCAATTCGGAAGTCGAATACATAATTATGGGAACATGGTTTAAATAAGAAAGGCTTCGTATTTTTTTGAGACAATCCTTACTGTTCATCCCTCGCAGTGTTCGGTCAAGAAAAATAATGTCGGGTAAAAGTTCATTTGGATCTGTGAGAAATTGAATGCCGCAGTCCGCACCATTTATTCCTATTGTATGGCTTTTCGGACTTACTATTTTTACAGCATCAGCAAAAATTTGTCTGTCGTATTCTTCTTTAGTAATGATCATCACCTCTTTGTACTTCGCCATAATTCAATTAATTTTTATACTTAACACATTTACTAAAATGGTTTTATTCCAAAATCTTAAAAACAACTCGGTTGCTTTTCTGCCCTGCTACTTCTAATAAAATTTTTATTTGTTTGCCATTGGGCATCAACACGGGCATAGTAAAATACAGGTTGTTGCTTTTATCTAGTGCTTCAATGCCTGTGTTTCCAGGGTAAATTTGTTTTAAAAGAGAAACCCACTGTTTAAAAACTTCTGTTGATTTGCTAGGGGTTGTGTAAAATATAACATCAGCCTGATAGCGAAAGCTGCTGTCTAATTTTGAACTGCTCTGCAGATTGAGATTTACCGGCTGAACAGTTTTTACAATAACTCCATTTTTAAATCCGAGATCCAAAGCGCATTTATAGGACGTTTCAGCTGGTTTTGCCGAAAAATCTATTGAGCTTTTATCCCAATCAATAGTTTCTGTTTCTTCTCGCTTTAATTGCTTAAAATTATTACTCGCTCCTTCCAACAATTGATTTAAGATGGGTTTAAATGTTGTGACATTTATAAGAGGCACTTTATTTCCGATCGTGTAAAAGTTTTCGTAAACGCTATAAAACTTGCTGTGCTCATATTCCGGAGAAGATAGAATGAGATAATATATTCTTGCAGCTTCATCATAGTTGGGTTGCTCTAATCCCTTACCCAGTTTATACATGCTGGCTAACCGGTTCATGCTTTGTAAATCTTTACTTAGTAAACCTTTTTTATACCAATGAATTGCTTCACTATATTGCTTACTTTCTTCTGCCATTTGGCCTAGAGAGGCATATGCTGCAGGATATCCTTTTGCAGCAGCTTTTTTGAAATATTCTTTTGCAAGAGGTTTATTTTCTGTGTAACCTGAATATCCTCCTCCGAAATAAACAGTACCGATTTTATACAGTGCCTCCGGGTATTGACTTTCGGCTAACTTTTCTATAATTTTTATAGCCTTTTCTTCCTCTTTATCTACCTGAATGCCTTTTAAATAAGCATTTGCTAGAAACATTCCTGCATCAATATTGCCCTTGTCAAAAAGGTTCTTTAAAATGTTTGTGCCTTCCCTTTGTTTCTCCGGGGAAGGGTAGTTGCCTGTCAGTAATTCCACTGCGTATTTATATTACTGATCATACAATAAAATGTCTTTGTGAGAAGAAAAACCAGGAAATGTTTTATACAAACTTTTTGTTTTCAAATGATTCACTGCAAGGCTTGCATTGAGACCCGAGTTACCATTTTGAGCACCGGCAATAGAGATAGTAACTAACCAAAATGAAGCAGAAATCTATATGTTTAAAAACTTGTTCATTCAATAAAGAAGTAAATTTGGACATAAGAAAATTTCATCATTCTTATCTAAAATTCTTCCGGGAGATACTAATTATTGTAGGATGTAGTAGTAGTATTCTACGCTCAAATAGTAAACCAACTACAATATTTGTGCATAACTTGTAATCTAAAGAAGAAGAATGAGGCAAAAAAGCGCAGGTCAAAGACCAACGCTTTTTGCCGAGCAATTTCCAACTACCAATTTAGGATATGTTCTTAATTGTATATTTTCTTATTATACAGGCAGATAGATATGAAAGGTTGCGCCTTCTCCTAAAATGCCTGACGCAGTTATTATCCCGTTGTGGTTATCTACAATTTTTTTTACAATAGCCAAACCTATGCCTGTTCCCTTGTACGTTTCTTTGCTGTGCAGTTTTTGAAAGACTTCAAAAATACGTTTACTGTATTCTGGCTCAAAGCCAATGCCATTGTCTTTGAGGGAGATATGGCAATAGCTATCTTCAGGGATCAAATCTTCATTATTTAATTCACGGCCATAAGCAATGTGGCTGTTGATAGTAATATTAGGTGTTACATCCTGCTGCGCAAATTTAATAGAGTTGCCAATTAAGTTATGCATAAGCTGACGGAATTGAAAAACGATTACTCTTACTTCGCAGGTACTGTGAATGTCAATAACAATATGCTTATTTTCTATACTCTCTTTAAGTTCTTCCTCTACCTCTAACACGATTGATTTTAAATCAGTTACTACCATTTCCCGATCTATAATATTTACTCTGGAAAAGGAAAGTAAGTCTTCTATTAGTTGCCGCATACGGACAGCTGCACTTTGCATTCTTCTAAAATAATCTCTGCCTGTATCTGTGAGATTTTGTAATTCACTTTCTATTATTCGCTCTGCAAAAAAAGTTATTTTTCTCAGGGGTTCCTGCAGATCGTGACTTGCTACATAAGTAAAAGACTGTAATTCTTTATTTGCCAGAAGCAGTTCATTCGATCTTTTTTCTTTTTCAGCATTTTGAAATGCAAGTTCAGAATTTGCAACGCCCAATTCTGCGGAGCGTTTTTCTTTTTCCAGGTTTTGATATATCAGTTCCTTGTTCGCAATCTCCAGTTCAATTGTTCTCTGGGCGACAGCAGTTTCCAGCATTTCTTTTTGTTTTACCTGTTCATCTATTTCAATTGTATTTCCCACCCAGGTTTTAATTTTTCCCTGCTGATCTTTAACAGGAGTAGCTAGGTTCAAATGCCATTTATACTCTCCGTATTTATTTAAAAAACGCATTTCCATATTTAAAGGCTTCCCCGTCTGCAGCGCATTCAAAAGATTCTTGCCGTATGTTTTTATATCTTCAGGATGAAGAATATCGTAATAACCTAATCCTTGCAGTTCTTCGAAGGTCTTCCCCGTATATTCAAGCCATTTTTCATTTAAGTATAACATTTGTCCATCTGCAGTCGCATTGCTTATTTTAGAAGGAATCAAATCTGCTAATTGTCTAAAGTGTTGTTCACTTTCCTCGAGTTTCAAATTGGCATTTTTAAAATCAGTTATATCTCTTGATACGGTAAGTAATCTTTCCGCTTTGTTGGTGGCTTCATCTACACGCAGTGGCATCACTATAATATCCCACCATTTAGGAGTTCCTTTTGCAGTATTCGACGATGCCTGAAAACGTACTTTTTCCTTGCTAAGTGCTGCTGAAACTGCTTCTTTAATCATCGGCTTATTCTGTTCTTCCCACAAATCCCACCAATATTTAGTTTCAGCTTCAGCAATGTTATCAATCTCTAAAAGGCAAAGACCGTTTTCATTTATAAATTCAATGCGACCGTTTTTATCAATAATTTTTATACAATCTGGACTGTTTTCTAAAAATGACTTATTAAACATTTCTGTTTCCTCCATTTTTTTTCTCGCCATCACCATTTCCGTAACTTCATAAGCTATGGTTGCAACACCTGATGTGTTTTGTTCTTCCTCATAATATGGATGACAGATAATATTAAAAAATCGGTCTTCATTTTTATTATCTACTTCCAGTCTTACCAAAAGATCATTTGCGTAAACTGGTTTGCCTGAAGTAAATACCTCCTGTATTTTTTCAAGAAAAGGTTGATTTTTTAATTCAGGTAATATTTGCAATAATGCTGTGCCTTCAATATCGTTTCCTTTGCCCCAAAAAGCCTTCATCATATCATTCGCAACCGTTATTAAAAAATTGTCTCCGGTCATTATAGAAAATCCAAAAGGAGAGTCCATCAACATATCATAATAACGTTGTTGTGTTGCATCATTTTGAAGATGTATTTTATTATTTTTTTTACGTAGATGTTCATGATTTTTAGTTGAATAAATTTCTTCTCTTATCTGTAAAATCGATTCAACGTTATTGGCTTCATCGAGCACAGGAACGTGGGTTAATTGCAGAGATAATTTTTCAAAACTGTTGCTTGTAACTGTTACCTTATCTGTTATTTTATTTTGAAGAGCGGTGGTTAAAGAACGTTGAATTTTATTTAGTTCTTCAATTGAAAAATTAGCGCCGTTTTTGGATAAAGCGTATGAAAAATTCTGTCCAACAATCTCGTCTAATGAAATTTTTGTGTGGGAAAGAAAAAGATTTGAAGCCGTTTTTATTCTAAATTCAGTATTCAGTAAAAGCCCTGAAATTGGTAATTGGTCAAAAAATAAATGATGGTTTGCAATGCTCATATTTAAAAGTAGTTTTCGTATGAATTGTAAATGTTTAGAACAAAAAGAATTTCAAAATTGAGAAATAGACCAATCAGTTCTTTATGAACTTATATAAAATTTGTCTAATCAGGTACTGGATAGGAAAAATGTGTATAAAAAAAACATATAAAAACTCAAGTAATCTCTCTATTAATTAAACTCGGTACAAAGTCGTTTTCTAAGGACTATCCCTAATTCTTTTGCAATGGCATGATTCATATGTGTATTGATTTTAAAAAAAATATGGAGAATAATTTTCATGGTGAATAAAACAATGTCGAAAATTTAACCGGTCAGGATGCAGTTGCGAAATTAAAAGAACTGGCTGACCGTGCGAGAATATGTATGTTCACTACCTACGCAATTCAGCGCCCATGCCTAGCCGACCAATGGCGTTACAAACGGTGGCGGATGATGGACGAATGTTCTTTTTCAGTGCTACGGATTTTGATAAAAATAAGGAAATAAGAAATAACCCTCAGGTAAAATTATTTTTTGCAAATACTGGCAGCAGTGAATATCTAAATGTTTTTGGAGATGTCGAAATTTCTGATGAACGAGCTAAAATAAAGGAGCTCTGGAGCGTTTGGGCAAAAGCATGGTTTCAAGACGGGTCTGAAGATGAAAAATTGCCACTGCTTATTTTAACTCCCAAAAAATGTGAATATCGGGATACCAAACACAATAAAATGGTGCAATTATTAAAAATTGCTGCTTCACTAGTTACAGGAAAAACAATGGATGATGGTATGGAAGGAGAACTGAAAATGTAGTAGAATTTGATTGCTGATTGAGCTTTTATATTAAATCGTACTTTCGCCGCCATGACGCCAGAAAGAACTGACAGACTGAATGAAGTATTAGCGAAACGCCAACCTGGTTTAACTTTAGTACTGGAAAATGTTACAGACCCTCATAATATTTCTGCAGTAATGCGAACCTGCGATGCAGTAGGTGTGCAGGATATTTATATTCTGAACACTAAAATCGGGCTTCACGAAATGTGGAGTGCAAAAAGTTCATCAAGCGCAGCGAAATGGCTAACGGTGCACCAGTTTACAAATACTCAAGAATGTTTTGCCGCACTTCGAAAAAATTTTTTTAAAATTTATGCAACTCATTTGGGTGCAGATGCTGTAGACATGTATGCCCTTAATTTTACAGAACGATGTGCAATTATTTTTGGAAATGAGCACAGTGGTGTAAGTAATGAAGTTACAGAACTGGCGGACGCTAATTTTATTATTCCTCAAGTAGGTATTATTAAGTCGTTAAACATTTCTGTAGCTTGTGCAGTTACGTTGTATGAGGCCTATCGGCAAAAGAAACTTGCAGGGCATTTTGATAATATTAATTTAACAGGAGACTCATATACCAGTTTGAAATCTAAATGGGGTTTATTGGGATAATTGCTGATAAATTTACCCATTAACCTTAATTTACATCTAGAAGAAAATCCCCTCCATTCCCCAAAGCTTCAATTTGGCTTGGCATGTTTGTTGGTTTTAGGCAAGTGCTCATTTTACACCAAACAATATGTTATCATCCAAACTAACATTGTCTTTTATATTACTCTCTTTCTTTTTTTTAGGGTGTAATAGCAAAATCGAAAAAGAAAAATTCGAGAATTCCAGCACGTTTAATTTTACAAAACCAAAGATTATCAATTTGCCACAATCTTTAAATGAAATTTCTGGCATAGCCTACTACCCAAAAGATACAAGTGTTTTTGCCATCATTGATGAAGATGGATTAATGTTTAAAATCTCACTTAACAAAGCTGATGATGTAAAAGAGTGGAGATTTGATAAAAAAAGAGATTTTGAAGATATTGTTTTAAAAAACAATACATTTTATGTAATGGTTAGCAATGGAGATATGGATAAAATTACCTTCAATGGAGATAAAATGTCTGTAGCACAAGTTGATTTTCCCAACGCATCAAAAAAAGTTAATGAATTTGAATCCTTGTATGCTTCTGCTGACAGCAGTAAAATAATTATGTTATGCAAACAATGTGAAGACGATAAAAAGAGTAAACTTTCATCTTATTACTTCAGCGATTCAGCTCACCAGTTTATACCTTATAAAACAACAGAAACAGAATCGTTATTTCAAAAAATTGGAAGTAAAAAAGATAAGATTAAACCTTCGGCTGCTGCTATTAATCCGGTTACAAAAGAGTTATATGTTCTTTGTTCAGTAAATAAATTTATTTATGTTGAGGATACCGAAGGCAAAATAAAAGAAGTAATCAAACTAAATCCCGTTTTATATAAACAACCTGAAGGAATGACCTTTACGCCAACAGGCGATTTAATAATATCAAATGAAGTGAATACTGAAGGATACGCAAACTTATTACTTTTAAAAAACCAAAAGACCGGCAAATGAATAGTAAATTGATTTTGATTTTAATATTATTTATCCGAATTCCGGGTTTACAGGCACAAACTATTAAAGACGAAAATGATAGTGTGCAAGCCCGAATATTACTTATTGGTGATGGTGGTCAACTCACAAATGGAAGACATCCGGTAGTAAATGCTGCAAGGAAAATTGTTCCGATGAATAGCAAAACAACGGTGATATATTTAGGTGATAACCTTTATAAAACCGGTCTTCCAGATAACACTTTACCTACTTATGATATTGCAAAAGCACCTCTTGATTCTCAAATAGAGATTGCAGGTAAAGCACCCGTGAATGTGTTTTTTATTCCCGGAAACCATGACTGGGCCAATGGTTCCAGAATTGGCTATGAGTCTATTTTAAGAGTACAGAATTACATAGATGTACTGGGCAATAAATATATACGCCAATTACCCAGAAATGGCTGCCCTGGTCCTGTAGAAGAAAAAATCAATGATGATGTGACCTTAGTGATGGTGGATTCGCAATGGTGGTTACAGGAGTTTGAAAAGCCTGGAGTGGAATCTGATTGTCCATACAAAACAAAGGCTGAAGTGATTACACAGCTTCAGGATATAATGGATAAGAATGACAAGAAATTTGTAATTTTTGCTATGCACCATCCTATAAGAAGTTATGGTCCGCACGGTGGATTCTTCACTTTAAAACAGCATATCTTTCCTTTTACTGATGCTATTCCAAAACTCTATATTCCTCTCCCTATTATTGGTTCAGGCTACCCTCTTACCCGTGCCGTATTTGGTACTGCACAGGATCTTAAGCATCCATTGTATCAGGAAATGATAACTGCATTTGAAAGTGTAGTGAAGGGGCATAAAAATGTAATTTTTGTTAGTGGTCATGAACATACTTTGCAGTTAATAAAGGATACCAATTATATAAATATTGTAAGTGGAAGTGGCAGTAAAAATTCCAGAGTTTCAAAAAGCCGCAATACAGTATTTGCTTCCGGCGATTATGGTTTTGTAACGCTTGATGTTTTAAAAAACAAATCTGTTCGTTCTACTTTTTACAATGTTGATGGAGAGAATGTAAAAAAGGTATTTACACAAAATATTTTAGACTTCTCTAAAGTAAAAGAGCTGAAAGGAGTTTCTGACACTTTAAGAGAACCGGAGTTTGTTTTTAAGGATAGTGCTGTAATATCTGCAAGCGATAAGTATAAGAAAGAAAAGAAAATTAAGGATGCTTTTTTGGGTGAAAATTATAGAAGAGAATGGAATACACCAGTGCAGTTCAAAGTATTTAATTTAAGGAAAGAAAAAGGAGGTTTTATAATAAAAGGAATTGGTGGTGGTAAACAAACAAAATCTTTAAAACTGGAGGATAAAAATGGAAAAGAGTGGACACTCAGAACCATAGATAAAGATCCGGAGAAAGCTGTTCCTGAAAACTTAAGAGGAACTATCGGGCAGGCTATTGTGGTAGATGTAATAAGTGCAAGCAGTCCTTACGCTCCACTTACTATTCCCCCTCTTGCAAAGGCAGCAGGCGTTCCTGCAGCCAATCCGCAATTTTTCTTTGTGCCTGATGATCCTGCGTTTGGTTATTACAGACCTGTATTTAAAAATACTGTTTGTCTGCTCGAAGAAAAACAACCGACACCTGATGAAACCGATACAAAAAGTACTAATGCTATTATCAACAAATTATTTCAACAGAACGACCATCATATAGATCAACCCGCGGTATTGAGAGCCAGGTTATTGGACATGTTGATTGGAGACTTTGACAGACATGCTGACCAGTGGAGATGGGGAACAAAAGATACAGGAAAAGGTAAAGTTTATTACCCGGTTCCTAAAGACAGAGACCAGGCATATTTTAATTCAAATGGATTATTACTGCGCTACTTATCTGCCAACTCGATGCCTTTTTTGCAAGGCTTTAAATCAAAGATAAAAGACATAAATGGGTTAAACCTTGTAGCAAAAGATTTTGACAGAACTTTTATGAATGAACTTAGCAAACAACAGTGGAAATCTATTTCTGATAGCTTCGCACGTAATATAACCAATGAAGTAATTAAGGATGCAGCATCCAAATATCCTCCTGAAATAAAGCAGTTCGATTCAACATTTACCGCAAAAAGGTTAATGAGCAGAAGAGATGATATGCCCAGGCAGGCTATGAAATATTATAAATTTTTAGCAAAGGGCGTAACCGTTACGGGTAGCAATGAGGAAGAATATTTTCACGTTCAAAATGATAATGGCGGAATAAAACTTAGTGTATATAATAAAGATAAACACGGCGATACAACAGCACTAAATTACCGCCGTACTTTTACTCACAAGGAAACAAGGGAGATTGTATTATATGGCTTAAACGGCAACGATAAGTTTGTCGTAGATGATGATGTTTCTTCAAGAATAAAATTAAGAATAGTAGGCGGGAAAGGAGATGACACTTTTCATCTTGGCGGTAAAATGAAAAAAACGTTATATGATTTATCAACAGAAAAAAATGTTTTTGAACACTCTCGCAATACTGAAAAGCGATTATCTTCTAATCCCAAAATATTAGATTTTAAGAATACAGGTTTTCAATACGATAAATTAACTTTCCCTCAAATAAATTTTGGATTTAATGCTGAGGATAAATTATTATTAGGAGTTGGATTTACATCAAAAAAATATGGGTTTAGAAAAGATCCTTATGCAAGCTTACAGAAGCTTACGACCTTATCAGCACTAACAAGGGGAGCTTTTCAGGTAAGGTATGATGGCATTTTTAACCAGGTAATATTAAACAACGATCTGGTTTTAAATGGAGAATTGCAAACGCCAACACTTTCTAACTTTTTTGGTTACGGCAACCAGACAGCTTACAACAAAACACTCCCTCTTTCTTTTTACAGAACAAGGTATAAATACGGGTCGTTTAACATGGCAATTAGAAAAAGATTCAACGATATTTTTCAGTTTAGTATTGGTCCATCCTATTTCCGTTATTGGAATGATGCCTTAGATAATAAAAACAGAATTTTATCTGTACCCGCTGCAGTTGGTAGAGATTCCGTAAGTCTTTATTCAACAAAACAGTATTTAGGAGGTAAGGTTAAATTTGATATCAACTACTTAAACAATGAAATTTTTCCTACAAGAGGAATTACCTGGTTCACAAGCTTTAGTTCTTTAAAAGGCTTAAACAACAGCTCCAAGCCAATAACGGACCTTCAATCTGACATGACGATCTACGCATCAATTTCTGATCTTAAAAAAGTTTCCGGTGTTCTGCGATTCGGCGGCGGTCGAATTTTCTCAAGAGATTTTGAATTTTTTCAGGCAAAATCTTTAGGGGTACAAAACTATCTTAGGGGTTATAGAAGAAACCGTTTTTCCGGTAGAGGTATGGCTTACGGAAGCGGAGAATTACGGGTTAAAATTTTTAAATCTAAATCGTTTGTATTGCCCGGTGATGTTGGGGTTCTGGGGTTTGCAGATTTTGGAAGAGTGTGGCAGGATAATGAGAATTCCAAAAAATGGCACAATTCATTTGGTGGAGGTTTGTATTTTATTCCTTTTAATTTAATTGCAATATCTGCAACAGTAGCTGTTTCAAAAGAAGAAAAGTTATTTAATTTTTCACTTGGAACTAAATTCAATCTTACATTTTAAAAAGTATTTTCATGTCGTCCTTTTCAATATTATATAAAAAAACAGAAGCGTTCGTTACAGAAATGTTTCAACGACTTCAACCTCCGCATTTAGTTTTTCATAATTTAGAACATACACAATCAGTTGTAAAAAAAGTAAATGAAATTGCGGGTCATTATAATCTCACTGATGAAGACATGATGGTGGTGTACGTTGCAGCATGGTTTCACGATACAGGTTATTTGATGGATAAGCCCGAAAATCATGAATTTAAGAGCGTAGAAATCATGAAGGAATTTATGCTGGAGCAACAAACGGGAGGAGAAGTTATTAATAAAATTGAAAAATGTATTCTGGCAACCAGAAATCCAAGAAATCCACAGGATTTGAATTCTGAGATTCTTTGTGATGCGGATACTTATCAGTTTGGAAGTAAAAAGGAATTTAAACGCACCAATAAGCTTGCTTTTCAGGACGCCTCCCATTTTAGCGAAC
>JANXTN010000137.1 GCA_025352435.1 Ferruginibacter sp.
ATTTCCCACCTTTAAACCACTCAATTTTTGGCTCAGTAAAATTCCACTCCAATACATTGTCCCACTTTTTTCTCCAGTAAAAATTATCGGCAACAGCTTCCCAAAATGCTTCGGGATCTTCAACAGATTTTTTATAGTCACTGTGATATTGTTCTAATGATTTTATTTGATAAGGGTACGACATGTATTTATTTTATGTAAAATATATTCGCTATAAATTAATACATTTATAACAGTTGTATTAAAGTAAGCGTGATACAAAATTAAACATTAGTAATGGCAGAAGTTTCTACAAAAGGAATTGGAAAGGTTATTTTTTCTTCCTCTCTCGGTACATTAATTGAGTGGTACGATTTCTATATTTTCGGCATGCTTGCTAAGACCATTTCCGCACAGTTTTTTCCTGAAGGAAATGACACAGCTGCATTATTAAGTACCCTTGCCATTTTTGCCGCTGGTTTTTTGGTAAGACCTTTTGGGGCTTTATTTTTTGGCAGATTAGGAGATATGATTGGCAGGAAGTATACCTTTTTATTGACTTTGGTTTTAATGGGTGGCTCCACATTTTTGATTGGGCTTGTGCCGGGTTATAAAAGTATTGGTATAGCAGCGCCGTTACTGGTTTTATTCCTAAGGTTAGTGCAAGGACTTGCACTTGGTGGGGAATACGGAGGCGCAGCGACGTATGTTGCGGAACATGCACCTGCCGGTCGCCGAGGTTATTTTACAGCATGGATACAAACCACTGCCACATTGGGTTTGTTTGTTGCGCTTGGCGTAATAATGCTGGTGAAAAATAATATGACCGATGCATCTTTTAACGCAGAGTGGGGCGGCTGGCGTTATCCTTTTTGGATTTCCATTTTACTTGTGGGCGTGTCTATTTACATTCGTTTGCGCATGAATGAATCACCTGTTTTTGCCAAATTAAAAGCTGAGAAAAAAATCTCCTCAAATCCACTAAAAGAAAGTTTTGGCAAAAAGGAAAATTTTAAAATGGTATTGCTTGCATTGTTTGGTGCGGTAATGGGGCAAGGAGTTATTTGGTATACCGGACAGTTTTATGCACAAAGCTTTTTAGAGAATACAGTGAGGATTGAATTTGTGCAAAACCGGGAAATATTGCTGTGGGCAATTGGTTTGGCTACACCCTTCTTTTTGGTATTTGGTGCATTGAGTGATAAGATCGGTAGAAAATGGATTATGCTAACAGGTATGTTGCTTGGTGTAATTTTTTACAGACCAATATTTGGAGAACTTTTGAGGAGCGCAGACGTTTCAGAAATTTCAACTGAAAAAAATCCTGTGAAACTTAGTTTAAGGATCTCATTAAATAACAATGATTCCGTCATAACAAGTACAACTCAACATTATTCTACTAAGGGTCTATATTATTTTACTGAGAAAAATGATACAATCTTTTCAGATCAAAATAAGGTTTCTAAGCAATCGAAAATTAAAATTCTAGACAAAAGGTTAGAGAACCCACTCAAAATAAAATTCATTTTCCTCATTTGGATTATGATCATTTTTGTAACAATGGTCTACGGTCCGGTTGCAGCATTTTTGGTAGAATTATTTCCAACTAAAATAAGATACACAAGCATGAGTTTGCCTTATCATATAGGCAATGGTGTGTTTGGTGGGTTAGTACCTTTTATAGCCACGCTTTTATCTGCAACATTTACCATCGATCCTTTGGTAGGGCTTTGGTATCCAATTGGTGTAGCAGCATTGTGTTTTGTAATTGGTGCCTTGTATTTAAGTAACAAAGCCCCCTCTATCTCCCCCGAAGGGGGAGGAGATCTCGAAGATGATTGAGAAGATGTTAGAAAACTAGTAATAATATTTGTGAATATTCGTGTCATTAGTAGCAATAAAAGTATAAAACATGATCAAAGAAAATATCGCCTTTTCACAGAGTTCTAAGGCCTCCCCTTTGGGGAGGTTTGGAAGGGCTGTTAAAAAATTAATGGGTTTTGTCTGGATGATCATTGCACCGGTAATCATTTTCTTTCTAATATCCGGTGCCATAAATAATATTGGACATGGAACCAAGGATATTAATAAGCCCATTCCCTGGATAATTATCATTTCTATATTTACTCCCATCGCCGGAGGACTAATGATCTTTGGTTGGTATGCCATTAAAGGAGAATATGAAAAGAAGATATAAGATGTTAGACACAAGACAACACTCTGCGAAATCTCCTTATACTCTTTTCTCTGCGGTGAATACCTTGTAACTTTGCAGCGATGTCAGAACCGAAAAAAAAACTCAATGTATCCGTACTCAAAAGAGTATTTTCTTTTGCTGCACCCTACAAAAAGAAATTTTATCTCTCTATATTCTTATCAATATTTTTAGCGATTATAGCGCCAGTGCGCCCCTTGCTGATTCAACTTACGATTAACAGCGGTATAAAAAACAGCACTATTGGTCATTTTATAAATGGGCCCGGCGGGTTTATTATTGAGATTACAATAATTCAAATTGCACTTTTATTAATAGAAACCACCTGTCGGTTTTTCTTCACATTTACTACCGCATCGCTTGGGCAAAGCGTAGTAAAAGATCTGCGCATTACTACCTATAACAAAATTGTACATCTTAATCTTTCGCAGTTTGACAAAACGCCTATTGGCACACTCACCACCAGAACAATAAATGACATAGAATCTGTAAACGATATATTCAGTGATGGGCTCATTCCCATCATTGCAGATATGCTTTCTATTATATCAGTACTGACTTATATGTTCATAACAGACTGGAGTCTTACGTTGATTTGTCTGGCACCTTTTCCGGTACTCATTATCGCCACATATTATTTTAAAGAAAGCGTAAACAAGTCTTTTATAAAAGTCCGCAATGCAGTAGCAGCGCTCAATTCATTTGTACAGGAGCATATTACAGGTATGGGAATTGTGCAGGCATTCGCTGCAGAAAAAAGAGAACAAGAAAAATTTAATGACATCAATAAAGAACATCGAAATGCGAACATCCGTTCCATTTTTGCATACTCTGTTTTCTTTCCGGTTGTGGAGCTCGTTTCAGCATTGTCTATAGGGTTACTCGTTTGGTGGGCAGGTATGCAGGCAGGTGTTTCCACTGAAAAAGCAGCGCAGGTAGGCGGCATCATTACATCTTTTATTTTGTGTTTAAATTTATTGTTTCGCCCGCTGCGGGTGATTGCAGATAAGTTTAATGTTTTGCAAATGGGTGTGATTGCCAGCGAACGTGTTTTTAAAATTTTGGATAACGAAGATGTGTCTGACAGATCTGGAAAATATATTCCAGCAAGCATTAAAGGCAATGTAAATTTTGATCATGTGTGGTTTTCCTACATAGAAGATCGTTATGTTTTAAAAGATATAAATTTTACGATAAAAGCCGGTGAAACCCTTGCCATTGTTGGTCATACGGGTAGTGGTAAAACTTCCATCATCAGTTTAATAAATAGGTTATACCACATACAAAAAGGAAGTATTAAAATTGATAATACCAACATTGAAGAATACGATTTAGATTTTTTGCGCAGCAAAATTGGTATCGTTTTGCAGGATGTATTTTTATTCAGTGGCAGTGTGTTGGATAATGTTACGCTACGCAACGGCGATATAAAAAGAGAAGAAGTTATACAGGCTGCAAAGCTGATTGGTCTGCACGAATTTATAGAAAGATTACCGGGCGGCTATGATTACAATGTGATGGAACGTGGCGCCACACTGTCTTTGGGGCAGCGGCAATTGCTTTCCTTTGTACGTGCATTGCTGTACAATCCCGCCATACTTATTTTAGATGAAGCCACTTCTTCTGTAGATTCGGAAAGCGAAGCACTCATACAGCATGCCATTGATAAACTCATTGCGGGCCGTACTTCCATTGTTATTGCGCATAGGTTGAGCACCATTCGCAAGGCTGATAAAATTTTAGTTTTAGATGCCGGTGTTGTAAAAGAAATGGGAAGCCATGCAGAGCTTATGGCAAAGCAGGGGCACTATTACCAACTGCATAAAATGCAGTTTGAAAAACAGGTGGAAGCGGTTTAGTTAGAAAATTACTTGGGCGTTCATCATAAACTTTACATCAACTTCTGTCCGGGCTATTCGTTACAATCTTTTTATTCGCTGAAGCGATATAAAAAGGATTTTCACTGCTATCCCGTCGCTCTATAGCAGTAAATCTTTTCTCAACTTTTATTATGCAATCTCTCTCTCGGAGGAACTTTTTCTTTCACAAAAAAAGTAATGTAAACAACTACTGCAAAAGCCATCACAGCAGATAATAGAAAAGTTGTTTTACTGCCATACGCAAACCAAATAATGCCTGCAAGGCTGCTTGCAAGCATGGTACAAATACTTTGAAAAGCCGAATAAGTTCCTATAGCCGTAGCAGTATTTTCTTTAGCAGAAATATTGCTGATCCATGCTTTGGAAATACCTTCTGTTGCGGCAGCATACAAGCCATATAAAAAAAATAAGGTGTAAAAATGTATAGGTAATCGGGCGTATGCCATGCCTGCATAAACTGTTGCAAAAACAAATAGTCCCGTAATAAATATCTTCTTCAATCCCAATTTATCAGCCAATATCCCAAGTGGAAATGCAAAGATTGCATACACCAAATTGTAAAAAATATAAATGGTAATAATATTCGTGTCATTAAGCCCTGCCTGCTTCGCCTGCAACAATAAAAATATATCAGAGCTGTTAAACAATGTAAAAATCAGTAACCCCGCAACTAGCTTTCTATATAAAGAGGGGCTTTGTTTCCAATAACCTAAAAATGAAAAGAAGGAGACTTTTTGTTTTGCAGATATAGCAATTACCTTTTTATCTTTTAATAACAACGAACATACAACCGCAATAACGCCGGGTAGAAATGCGATAAAAAATAGTGTCTTATAACCCTCCGGGTGTAACTGTAAATATATTAAGGCAAACAATGGTCCCAACACCGCACGTATCCATCGATCTGTGAAAGCCAAAAACTTTCCCTTTTGTTGCCGGGGTAGATTCATCAGACAACACTGCATCTCTTGCACCTGTTCGTAATCCTTTACCCACTCTATCAAAAGTTCTCACAAAAAATACCCACAGCGGTGCCACAAAAAATGCCATCATGGGTTTGGATAATGCACTAAGTGCATAACCCCATTGCACAAAGGGCATGCGACGACCGGTGCTGTCTGATAATTTTCCAAAATAGCCTTTGCTCAATCCTGCAGTTGCTTCTGCAACGCCTTCCAATATTCCGATAAGCACAATAGAAAAGCCAATACTTTTTAAGTACAATGGCATTATTGGATACAACATTTCACTTGCAGTATCTGTAAAAAGGCTCACCAATGACAGAATCCAAACAGCACGGGTTATTACTTTCATCATTAAAAATATTCCAAAAATCTTTGAAATGGAATAAAGTACCTTACTAGGTGTTGTAATCAATCTTTTGTTGCTTTCTTTCTATAGTAATTTTATAATGAAAAGCCCCGGATTTCACTCAGGGCTCGGCTGTTTTTTGGCTGTAAAATTTCTATTTTAGCCTTTCTGCCCTTATCTTTGCGGCAAAATTGAGGATGTATATGGTAACAAAGCGCATCAAATCGTTATTGGTATTGGCTTTCAGCCTGTTTTTACTGAGTTTTTCAAATATTGCTTTTGCACAGGAAACTGCGCATGAAGGCGCTACTGAACACAAGGAAGAAAAGCTTGATCCGGCCAAAATAATAATGGATCATATCAAGGATGCGCACGAGTTCCATTTTTTTACCGCAGGTAATTTTCATGCTACAATTCCATTACCTGTTATACTATATTCTCCTACAAAAGGGGTATCTGTATTTTCTTCATCACATTTTGGCCACGAAGGAGAAGAGGCTTACAACGGTTACAAATTAAATGAGACAAAAGAAATAGTATCGGAGGATGGATCTGCGGTGTATGATTTCTCTATTACCAAGAACGTTGTGCAAATGTTTATTGCACTTACGCTCCTTTTCTTTTTAATGAAAGGAATTGCAAATAAATATAAGAGTGGAATTGGTGTAACATCTGCACCGAAGGGCTGGCAAAATGCTGTGGAGCCTGTTATTACATTTGTAAGAGATGAAGTAGCAAAGCCAAACCTTGGAAAAAAGTGGATTCGTTACATGCCTTATCTGCTAACTATTTTCTTTTTTATATTAATTAATAATCTATTTGGATTGTTGCCGGGTTCGGCCAATGTCACCGGCAATACAGCTTTTACTGCTGTACTTGGTATTATTTCCTTGGTGGTAATTTTAATGAGTACAAATGGTCACTTTTGGGCTCATATTTTCTGGCCTCCGGGCGTACCAATTTTTGTAAAAATTATTTTAATACCAATTGAATTGCTCGGTGTGTTAGTAATTAAACCTGCTGCATTAATTATCCGTTTGTTTGCCAATATGGTAGCGGGGCACATTATTATTTTAAGCTTTATTTCGTTGATATTTATTTTTGGTGCAATGGCAAAAGGTGCAGGTTGGGGTTTTAGCCCAATCTCTATTCTTTTTACCGTATTTATTTATTTTATAGAATTACTTGTGGCGTTTATACAGGCATTTATTTTTACCAATTTAACGGCAGTGTTTATTGGGCAGGCATTTGAGGGCGGGCATGCGGAAGGCGATGGGCATCATGAAGCAATTGTAATTTAGATATTAGACAGAAGATTAAAGACAAAAGAAATTCGGATAAGTCGGATTTAGGATTGTAAACATATTGATGAAAGTTATCTCGATACCAAAGTCTTGATACTTGATTCTGAACATTTTTTTTCACATATAAACACAAGTATCATGACTTTGATGACTTTGTTAGCAGACGTACAATTGGGTTACTCTCACTTCGGTGGTGCAATAGGCGCAGGCCTTGCAGCAATAGGAGCAGGTATCGGTATCGGACAAATCGGTAAAGGTGCTGTTGAATCTATCGCTCGCCAACCAGAAGCATCCAATGACATTCGTGCAAATATGATCCTGACTGCTGCATTTGTTGAGGGTGTTGCCCTTTTCGCAGTAATCGCAGGTTTATTGGCAGTATTAAAGTAAGCCAACTTTGCACACAAAACTTTACTGCATCTAAAGCAAAGGGCGGCGGATGCAGTATATTTTGATTTTCTATTTCTGATTTATAGATTTAAGATTCTAAAAATTAATAATTATGGATTTATTATTGCCACACCTCGGTCTTATCGTTTGGACACTTATTGCATTTTTATTGGTGTTGTTTTTATTATCAAAATTTGCGTGGAAGCCAATTTTAAAAGGGCTTAACGAAAGAGAAACCACCATTGCAGGTTCTATCGCTATGGCTGAGAAAGTAAAGCTGGAAATGGTTCAATTAAAAGGTGAAAATGAAGCTTTGCTGACTGCAGCACGTGAAGAAAGAGCCATCATGATCAAAGAAGCAAAAGTTACCAAAGACAAAATGATAGCGGATGCAAAAGAGGAAGCGAGAGTACAAGCTGCTAAAATTTTGACTGAAGCAAATGCTGCAATACAACAACAAAAAATGGCGGCAATAACTGACATTAAAAATCAGGTAGGTAAATTGGTTGTGGAGGTAAGTGAAAAAGTGTTGAGAAGAGAATTAGCAAATAAAAATGAACAAGAAACTTTCATTAATCAACTGGCGCAGGAACTAAAACTGAACTAGATATTAGATACTAGATTTTAGACAAAAGATAAAAGATAGAAATTTAACTTTGTCCTTTTTAGAAATTCATCAGAATAAGAGCATATGCAAAACCCACGTTTAGCCACCAGATACGCAAAAAGTTTATTTGATCTTTCTATTGAACAAAACCAGCTTGATGCGGTATATGCGGATATGAAAATGTTGAAGGATATCAATAAAAGCAATCCGGATTTTGTAGCATTATTGAGGAGCCCGATTATTAATTCTGATAAAAAAGATAAAATTATTGATGCCGTTATAGGTAAAAGTGTTAGTCAGATATCATTATTGTTTATTCGCCTTCTTACAGCAAAAAAGAGAGAGAGCAACCTACCTGAAATTGTTACTGCATTCCTTGAGCAATATAACAAGTTAAAAAATATAGAAACGGTAAAATTGACTACCGCAACACCAATTAGTGAAGAACTTAAAAACAGCATTATTGCAAAAGTAAAATCTGCAGATAGTAGTGCTATAGAAATCGAAACCGCTGTGAACGAAGCTTTGATAGGAGGATTTAAATTGGAGATAGCAGGCACCTTGATAGATGCTACCATCCTGCATGACTTAAACGTTATTAAAAAGCAATTTTTGAACAACGAGTACATTCATAATATTCGATAGTATTTTTTGGATAAATTAAAATAGAGCAAAGTGTCAACTTTGCTCTATTTTAATTTACTGCACTTTAGTCGCCGCTAAAGATTTATTAATATTCATTAATATCTCGCTGATTTTTTGTTTTCGTAATTTTCTTGCTTCCATTCTTTAGTGGAGCAGGAGGAGGTGGTGGAGGAGCAGGCGGCGCCATTATTTCACTTTCCTCGATTATTTGAGGAACAGGCGGGGCAGGTGGAGGTGGTGGTAATAACGCTTCTTCAACTATAGCCGGAGGAACAGGTGGAACTGGCGGCGGCGGAGGTGGTCTTTTGCTTTTGTTCTTTTTAACGATTGGAGGATAAACTTTTAAAGAGTGATAATTTCCTGATTGGGCATAGCCATAGCTTCCCAGTGTGCTTGCAAGCACAATAACCATTATTTTTTTCATAAATTTTCATTTTCAATAGGATGCATATGAGTATTTTTTCCATAAGTATTATTATAAAAATTTATTTTACATTAAACCAAGGCTCATATAAACAGTCAATTAGTTGGTTTTTAAAAATTGCAATACTTTTAAAGATATATGGCCTTACCACAAGATGATATTGAATTGCTTACGCTGTTTAAAGATGAGGGCACGAAAGAGCGTGCATTTACGGCTATCTTAAAGAAGTATCAGGAAAGGTTGTATTGGCATATAAGACGAATGGTTGTGGAGCATGAAGATGCCAATGATGTGTTGCAAAACATGTTTCTAAAAGCATGGAAAGGGCTTGCAAATTTTAGAGAGGATAGTCAGTTGTACACTTGGTTGTACAGAATTGCCACAAATGAAAGCCTCACCTTTTTAGAACAGCAGAAAAAGAGAAGTACTTTTTCTATGAATGATGAAGAAAATGGACTGACGAATAAAATAAAAGCTGATACTAATTTTGACGGCAATAGATTAGAGTGGAAATTACAACTGGCAGTACAGCATTTGCCTGAAAAACAAAAGGCAGTTTTTAACCTAAGGTACTTTGAAGAAATGCCCTACGCTGAAATGAGTACAGTATTGGAAACAAGTGAGGGTGCATTAAAAGCCAGTTATCACCATGCGGTGAAAAAGATTGAAGAATTTATTTTAAATAATTAAACGAAAGCGTAATAAAAGGGTCAAAGAAAAATGAGTAACAGAGAAGACATATTAGTGGAAATAAAAAGTATTAGTGTTACTGTTGCTGCTATTCCTTTCGTGAATGTTTTTCATGTAGATGATGCATATTTTTCAACACTGCCGGAAATCATCATTGCTCACATCAATGCAGGAAATGCTTTTACTTCTACGAAAAATCTTGCTGTACCCGAAGGTTATTTTGAAAGTTTAGCTGCAAATATTTTAAACAAAATATATGCGCATGAAAATGGTGTAGCTGCTGAGCTTAGCGAAATTTCTCCTTTGCTTGCAGATATAGAAAACAAAGAAACTTACAAAGTGCCAGAGAGCTATTTTAATAATCTTACGTTTGTTGGTGAACAACCCGAAACGGCTAAAGTAATTTCCCTCAGCAACCCGAGATCATTTTTTAAATATGCTGCAGCAGCTGTTATTACTGGGTTGTTGGGGTTAAGCATAGTAAATATTGTAGATAATAATAAAGCAGTTGATCCTTTGATAACAACTGCCGAAACAACATTAGGTTCTACACAACAGAACAGTCTTGCATTGAATGGAAATTTTGATGAGGCATTGAAAAATATTTCTGATAATGAGATAGAACAGTACTTACAAAAAAACGGACAGGATGTGAATGCCGCTTTGGTAGCATCATCTACTGATGAAGTAGATAGATTACCTGAAGCATCTGATTACCTTCTGGATGAAAACACCTTGGAAAATTATTTGAAACAGAACAATTTTAAAAACTAAGTAATGAAAAAATTTATACTATATATCTCTCTTTTTGTTGCAGTGTTTTCTGCGTCTGCACAAGTAACTCCTACAGATGGGCAGACTCAGGTAAATTCCAAAAAAGATGAGAAGGTAAAAGCTCTTTATATAGCGTATATTTCGCAGCAGTTAACACTAACCCCTGCAGAGGCTGAAAAATTTTGGCCGATACATACGCAATATGAAGCAGAATTGCATGCCATTAATAAAAATGAATTAAACGAGCTTGACAGACAGCAAGCGGTATTAAATGTGAAGAAGAAATATCAGGGAAGTTTTAATAAAATTCTTGGTAACGAGCGCAGCAATAATTTTTATAAACAAGATGCGGAATTTAGAAAAAAACTCATTGAACGTTTAAAACAAATGAGGCAACAAAGAAATAACAACAACCAAGACAGGTTACAAAGAAATAAATTAGGTCAACAACTACCTTAAATTTAAAGAGAAAGGAAAGGAGTTTTTATATCATGGTAAAATAAAAATGTCCAATGTTCCTCTTCTGCTTTCAGCCACCATTGCTGACGAAGCTCCATACATTTTTTCCCATCAAAATCATATTTTGCTATAAACCTGCTTTTCATTTGTTGTAATTGTGGGGCTACATCCCCGCCAAAGAATATTTTTTCTCCATCTTCTTCTATCATAAATGTTTGGTGAAATGGACAGTGAGCCCCGGTAACTTCGTAAGAAATATAGTCATCTATTCTTCCATTACCTTTTGTGAAAATAACATTATCGGCTCTTTCTAAAATCTCGAATTCGTTTGGAGTATAAGAGGGTGCTCCTTTCTGCATTGCAAAATCAAACTCGCTTTTATTTACATAATAAGTTGCCTGAGGAAAACTTAAGAAATGATGCCCCAGCACTTTATCTTCTTTGCTTATTCCACCTGAATGATCTTTATGCAAATGAGATAATAAAACTTTTGTGACATCCATCGGATCAATGCCGTTATCGATAAGGGTTTGATGAATTTGCAAAATACCATCAGGCTTGCTAAAACCTAAACCTGTATCAATAATTAGAATATCTTTTTTTGTAATGATGCAAAATGGTTGCACTTCCACCAACAAACTTCCTAAAGCCCGAGTCTGCAAATCATCTTCTTCTTTATTAAATGGAACAAACACTTTTGTTTTATCTATTGTAAAAGCGCCTTCGCTTAGAGGGATTATTTTCATTTAAAGTATTGAGATTTAAGATTTGAGTATCAAGAGAATTTGATGCATGGTCTAAATTCCATTTCAAAATTTTAGTCTATTTATTCATCATTTTATACATTGTCATTTATTACTATAGCCTGTGGTCCGTCGTCTGTGGTTCGTTGTCTGTCTTCCGTTTACCTTAACACCATCTGTCTGTCTGCATCAATTTTTATTAAAATAAATATTAAAATAGTGAATGTAATTAGTGAGGAGCCCCCGTAACTCATCAACGGCAATGTAATACCGATCACGGGTGCAAGCCCAATAGTAACACATACATTTACTGCCACGTGAAAAAATATTATCCCTGCTACGCAATAAGCATATACTCTGCTGAATGTACTTCGCTGTCGCTCGGCAACAAATACAATGCGGAGCAACAGACCTAGATATAATAGCATCAGAAGCGTAGTTCCCCAAAAACCAAAGTTCTCTCCAACTGAAGTAAATATAAAATCAGTATGTTGTTCAGGTACAAAGTCGCCCTGTGTTTGCGTACCTTTTAAAAATCCTTTGCCTGCAAAACCACCGGAACCAATGGCGATTTTTGATTGCTTAACATTGTAGTTCTGTTGGTCATTTTTTCGTTGTTTTAATTTTTCTTCTTCAGGGCTTAATGTACCCGTTTTGTTATTTGTAAATGGATTTTCAACACCCACCATACTAAAAATCCTATCAGCCTGGTATTTCTTAAAAACTTTTGTAAACATAAATGGAACTCCGATACCTACAAAGGCTGCACAAAAAAG